>NZ_SDIG01000241.1:0-7400 GCF_004122755.1 Streptomyces sp. TM32 | reverse complement strand
GGGCGACCGGTGCGCTGGTCGGGGCGGCGGTCGGGGACGCACTCGGCGGGCCCGTGGAGGGCTGGTCTCCGGAGGAGATCGCGAAACGGCACGGCGGCCGGGTCGAGGGCATCGTCGGACCGTTCCACGACGACTGGCGCACCGCCCGGCCGATCGCGCCGTACCACAAGGGCGACGGGCACGTCACCGACGACACCCTGATGACCCATGCGCTGGTCAGGGTGTACGAGACGGTGCGCGATCACCTCGACGCCTATGACATCGCCGATCATCTGGTGCCGGACCTGATCGGCACCCCGCGCTGGATCCCGGAGCTGGAGGCCGAGGCGCTGCCGCTGCAGCGGATCTTCCTCGCCGAGAAGTGGATCGTGGCGCGGCTGCACTACGGGCATGCGGATCCGCGGGAGGCGGGCGTCGGGAACATCGTCAACTGCGGCGCGGCGATGTACATGGCACCGGTCGGCGTGGTCAACGCCGGCAACCCGGACCGGGCGTACGCCGAGGCCCTGGACATCGCCGGCGCCCATCAGTCCTCGTACGGGCGGGAGGCGGCGGGGGTGTTCGCCGCGGCCGTGGCGGCCGCGTTCGTCCCGGACGCCACCCCGTCCTCCGTCCTCGTCCAGGCGCTGCGGCTGGCCAAGGACGGCACCCGCGCCGCGATCGAGGCGGTCTGCGAGGCCGCGTCGTCGCTGACCGACCCCGAGGCGGCGCCGGCGCCGCTGCGCGCGGCCGTCGCCCCCTTCGACACGGTGGGCCCGGACTACCGCAACCCCTCGCTCGGCGCCCGCCGCCCCTCCCGGCTGCACGCCGTCGAGGAACTGCCCATCGCCCTGGGCATGCTGCTGATCGGCGACGGCGACTTCCGCAGCACGGTGCTCGGCGCGGTCAACTACGGGCGCGACTCCGACTCGATCGCCACGATGAGCGGGGCGCTGGTCGGCGCGCTGCGCGGTGCGTCGGCGGTGCCGGCCGAGTGGAGCGAGGAGGTCGCCCGCGCCAGCCGCCTCGACCTGCAGGCCCCCGGGGCCGCGCTGGCCACCGTCGCCCGGGAGATCTTCACCCGCGACCGGTCCCGCGCCCGCACCCACGAGCAGGCCTTCACCGCGATCTCGGCCATCCCCGCGATGACGGAGGCGGGCAAGCGGTGACCGCCACCGCCGTCCTCATCCCTGCCCCTGCCCGAACGGAGGCCTGCGCACCATGACCGACCCGTCCCCCTCCGGGGTGGCCGAGCCCGCCGCGGGCGGCCGCACCTCCCCGCGGCCTCCCGCCTGCGGCCCGCTCACCGGGCTGCGGGTGCTCGATCTCGCCACGCTGTTCGCCGGTCCGCTCGCCGCCACCCTGCTGGGCGACTACGGCGCCGAGGTGGTCAAGGTCGAGCATCCGCACCGGCCCGATCCCTCGCGCGGCCACGGCCCCGCCAAGGACGGCATCGGGCTGTGGTGGAAGCTGCTGGGCCGCAACAAGAAGACCATGACGCTGGATCTGTCCCACCCGGGCGGCAGGGACGTGCTGCTGCGGCTCGCCGCCGGGGCGGATGTCGTGATCGAGAACTTCCGGCCCGGGACCCTGGAGCGCTGGGGCCTGGGCTGGGAGGAGCTGTCCGCCGTCAACCCGCGGCTGGTGCTGGCCCGGGTCACCGGCTTCGGCCAGTTCGGCCCGTACGCCCGGCGCCCCGGGTTCGGCACGCTCGCCGAGGCGATGAGCGGCTTCGCGGCGATGACCGGCGAGCCGGACGGTCCGCCGACCCTGCCGCCGTTCGGTCTCGCGGACGCGGTCGCCGCCCTCGGCACCTCCTACGCCGTGATGGCCGCGCTGCACGCCCGGACGGCCTCCGGCCGCGGCCAGGTCGTCGACATGGCACTCATCGAACCGATGCTGACCGTCCTGGGTCCGCAGCCACTCTGGTACGACCAGCTCGGCCATGTCCAGCCGCGGACCGGCAACCGCTCGGCCAATGTCGCGCCGCGCAACACCTACCGCACCGCCGACGGCTCCTGGGTGGCGGTCTCCACGTCGGCCGAGTCGGTCGCCGAGCGGGTGATGCGGCTGGTCGGACGCCCCGAGGTGATCGATGAGCCCTGGTTCGCGACCGGCGCGGGACGGGCGGAGCACGCCGATGAGCTGGACGCGCCGGTCGCCGACTGGATCGCCCGGCACGACCGGACCGAGGTGATGGCCGCCTTCGAGAAGGCCGAGGCGGCCGTCGCACCCATCTACGACATCCGCGAGGTGATGACGGATCCGCAGTACCAGGCGCTGGGCTCGATCACCGAGGTCCCGGACGACGAGCTGGGCACGGTCCGGATGCAGAACGTCCTCTTCCGGCTCTCCGAGACGCCGGGCGCCATCCGGTGGGCAGGCCGCCCGCACGGCGCGGACACCGACGAGGTACTGGCCTCCCTCGGGCTGACCGGCCCCGAGATCGACGGGCTGCGCGCGGCGGGCGCACTGTGAGCCCGGCCTGATCCAAAACGACAGGCCCTGGCTGACCCCCGCGGCGGGCGGGGCCGGACAGCAGAGCGCCGGGCGGCCCGAACGTCTCGGGACCGCCCGGCGCTGCCGGCGTACGGTGCGTCGCCTCAGGACTTCTTGGTGCTGCCGCTGCCGGCGGGCTTGGCGGCGTCCTCGGCGGACTCCTCCACCGGGTCCTCGCCCGTCGCGTCGCCGGCCGCGTCCGTCGCGGACCCGGTGGCGGCCTCCGCGGCCTTGTCGTCCCCGGGGTCCGTGGAGGCCGGGGAATCCTCCCCACCGTCGTCGGACGCCGCCTTCGAGGACGCCTTCCCGACGGACACCGTGCCGCCGTCCACGCCGTCACCGTCCCGGGTGCCCTCGTCGCCCTCCTCGCCCTCGGCGAGCTGCGCGCCCGGCTCGACGACCGCTTCCCGGCCGGGAACCTTCTTGGCCGAGATCACGAAGTAGGCGACGGCCAGGACGAAGACGATCAGGGCGGTCCAGACGTTCAGCCGCACGCCGAGGATGTGGTGCGCCTCGTCGACGCGCATGTACTCGATCCAGGCGCGGCCCGCGCAGTAGGCGGCGACATACAGCGCGAAGGCCCGCCCGTGGCCGAGCCGGAAGCGCTTGTCGGCCCAGATGACCAGCGCGGCGACGCCGATGCACCACAGGCACTCGTAGAGGAAGGTCGGGTGGTAGGTGCCGCCGATCCGTCCGATGGCCGGGTCGGAGCTGATCTTCAGCGCCCACGGGACATCGGTCGGCTTGCCGTACAGCTCCTGGTTGAACCAGTTGCCCCAGCGGCCGATCGCCTGCCCGAGGGCCAGGCCGGGCGCCAGCGCGTCGGCGTACGCGGGAAGCGGGATGCCGCGCCGGCGGCAGCCGATCCAGGCGCCCACCGCGCCGAGCGCGACCGCACCCCAGATCCCCAGGCCGCCCTGCCACACCTTGAAGGCGTCGAGCGGGTGGCCGTTCGGGCCGAAGTACGGCTCGTACGTCGTGATGACGTGGTAGAGGCGGCCGCCGACCAGCCCGAAGGGCACGGCCCACACGGCGATGTCCGCGACGGTTCCGGAGCGGCCGCCGCGCTGCACCCAGCGCCTGTTGCCGAGCCAGACGCCGACGAAGACGCCGATGATGATGCAGAATGCGTAGCCGCGCAGCGGGACCGGGCCGAGGTAGACGACTCCGGTCGACGGGCTGGGAATGAATGCGAGGTCCATGGCAGGGACGACGCTACCGCGCCGGGCGGGGTCGACGACAACTTCCACCCGGCTACGGCTGCGTAACGACCCCGCCGCGGACGATGACGCTGTGTGTCCGGGACCTTCGGCTCCGGTGCCGAAGGTCCCGGACGGACCCTCCGCCCAGGACGACCGGGACGACCCGGACGACTAGGGCGACGGCGTGTGGCCCGCTCCGCTCCGCGCGTCCCGGGGCACGGTGCTCCGGCCGTGGGTCTGCCGCTCCTGGGACGCCACGCCCGGGGTTCCGGTGTGGTGGTGGTGCGGTGCGGCGCTGTGGTGGCCCGCCGGCTTGCCGGGGTGGGGCGAGGTGCTCGGATGCGGCGGGAGGCCCTTGCCGGGCTGTTTGCCCTTGTTGGCCTCCTGCACCATCTTCTTGAGGTCCGCCGGGGTGAACCGGCCGCCCTTCTCCTGCGCGAGGTCCTTGCCGTTGAGCAGGACGGTCGGGGTGCCGCGGTATCCGGACGTGGCGAAGGCGTCGTTGGACTTCTGCGCGAAGCGGTCGTACCTGCCGTCGTTGACGCAGGCGGTGAAGGCGGGGGTCATCAGTCCCTTGACCTTGCCGGCCAGCTGGAGGAGGTACTTCTTGTCGGCGAACTTGTCCTGCGTCTCGGGCGGCTGGTTCGCGTAGAGAACGTCGTGGTACTCGCGGAACCTGCCCGCGTCCTGCGCGCACAGGGCGGCGTTGGCGGCGTTGAGGGATCCCTTGCCGCCCGCGTTTCCGTCGATGATCGTGACGAGGTGGTACTCGTTCTTGAGCTGACCGGAGTCCACCAGCTCATGGATGACCGGGCGGAAGCCGGTCTCGAACTGCTGGCAGGCGGGACAGCGGAAGTCCTCCCACACCGTGAGTGTGGAGGGGGCGCCGGCCGCGCCCACCGGGACGGCGGGCCGTTTGCCGCCGCTCGCCTGCTTCGGGACGGCGACCTCGTTGTCACTCTTGCCGCCGTTGTCGCCGGACGACGAGGCCCAGACGGCGATGCCGCCGGCGATCGCCAGCACCACCACCACCGATCCGGCGACGATCCCCTGCCGACGGCGCCGGGCGCGCGTCTTCTCCTTTTCCCGCTGCTCCTGGAGTCGCTCGCGGGCGGTTCTCTTACCCTCATGGTTCTTCTGGCTCACGCCCCTGGACAACGAAGCGGAGGGGTGCCCCTGCACCCCTCCGCACCGATGTTCGCCCTATCGAGGGACAGCGCGCCGGGCCGGCGTGGACGTCCGCCCGGCGCGCCCCGCTCCTAGGAGCGCTTGCGCACGCCCTCGGCCAGCTCGCCGGCCAGGGCACGGACCCCGGCGAGGCCGGACGCCAGGTCACCGTCCGCCGCCAGCAGCCGCTTGACGAACGCCGAACCGACGATCACGCCGTCCGCGAACTGCGCCACCTCGGCGGCCTGCTCGGCGTTGGAGACACCGAGGCCGACGCAGACCGGCAGGTCGGTCGTCGCCTTGGTGCGCCGGACGAGGTCCTGCGCCTGGGCGCCCACCGACGCGCGGGTGCCGGTGACACCCATCAGCGAGGCGGCGTAGACGAAGCCGGAACCCGCCGCCGTGATCTCGGCGAGCCGGGCGTCCTTGCTGCTGGGAGCGACGACGAAGACGGTCGCCAGACCGTGCTTGCCGGCGTGCTCCCGCCAGGTCGCGGACTCCTGGACCGGCAGGTCGGGCAGGATGCAGCCCGCGCCGCCCGCCTCGGCGAGCTCGGCGGTGAAGCGCGCGATGCCGTAGCGGTCGATGGGGTTCCAGTACGTCATGACCAGGACGGGCTTGCCGGTGGCCCGGTGCGCCTCGCGCACCGTCCGCAGCACGTCCGCGATCTTCACGCCGCCGCGCAGTGCGATGTCGTCGGCGGTCTGGATCACCGGCCCGTCCAGGACCGGGTCGCTGTGCGGGAGCCCGATCTCCACGATGTCCGCGCCGCCGTCGAAGACGGCCTTGGCGGCCTCGATACCGCCGTCGACGGTCGGGAATCCGGCGGGCAGGTAGGCGATGAGCGCGGACCGGCCCTCGGCCCGGGCGGCGGCGAGGGTGTCGCTCAACAGCTGGATGTTGCCGCTCACTTGGCGTCCCCTTCGATCTCCGCGCCGGCGGTGTCGGTGTCCGCCTCGACGGCGGCGTCGGTGTCGTACAGGCCGAAGTAGCGGGCGGCGGTGTCCATGTCCTTGTCGCCCCGCCCGGACAGGTTGACCACGATCAGGCCGTCCGGGCCGAGCTCCCTGCCGACCTCCAGCGCCCCGGCGAGGGCGTGGGCGCTCTCGATGGCCGGGATGATGCCCTCGGTCTGCGAGAGCAGGCGCAGCGCCTGCATCGCGGCGTCGTCGGTGACGGCGCGGTACTCGCCGCGGCCGCTGTCCTTGAGGTAGGCGTGCTCGGGCCCGATGCCGGGGTAGTCCAGACCGGCCGAGATGGAGTACGGCTCGGTGATCTGGCCCTCCTCGTCCTGGAGGACGTAGCTGCGGGAGCCGTGCAGGATGCCCGGTTCGCCGGCGGTCAGCGTGGCGGCGTGCTCCCCGGTCTCGATGCCGTGGCCGGCGGGTTCGCAGCCGATGAGCCGGACGCCGGTGTCCGGCAGGAAGGCGTGGAACAGGCCGATGGCGTTGGAGCCGCCGCCGACGCAGGCCACGGCCGCGTCGGGCAGGCGGCCGGCGCGCTGGAGGATCTGGCGGCGTGCCTCGACGCCGATGACGCGGTGGAAGTCGCGCACCATCGCGGGGAACGGGTGCGGGCCGGCGACGGTCCCGAAGAGGTAGTGGGTGTGGTCGACGTTGGCGACCCAGTCGCGGAAGGCCTCGTTGATGGCGTCCTTGAGGGTGCGGCTGCCGGACTTCACGGCGATGACCTCGGCGCCGAGCATCCGCATCCGGGCGACGTTGAGGGCCTGGCGCTTGGTGTCGATCTCGCCCATGTAGATGGTGCAGTCGAGGCCGAAGAGGGCGCAGGCGGTGGCGGTGGCGACGCCGTGCTGGCCGGCGCCGGTCTCGGCGATGACCCGGGTCTTGCCCATGCGCCGGGTGAGCAGCGCCTGACCCAGCACGTTGTTGATCTTGTGCGAGCCGGTGTGGTTGAGGTCCTCGCGCTTGAGGAACACGCGGGCCCCGCCGGCCTGTTCGGCGAACCGCGGCACCTCGGTGAGCGCGCTGGGGCGGCCGGTGTAGTTGACCAGCAGATCGTCGAGTTCGGCCGCGAACGCGGGGTCCGCCTTGGCCTTCTCGTACTCGGCGGCGACCTCGTCGACCGCGGCGACCAGCGCCTCGGGGATGAATTTGCCGCCGAAGGCACCGAAGTAGCCTTCGGCGCTGGGGACTTGACCCTCAGGGTCGGGAAGGAAGAAATCGGAGGACATCTGACGCACTCCTAGACCGGGGCACGCGCCCCGGAAGTCCGGTTCATCGGGAAGTGAGCATGGAGGAAGGCGGCGCGCTGCGGGGTCGCTGCCGCCGCGGAGCCGGCGGGGCCGGTACCGCGGAGGTACGGACGCGGATGCCTCGGGGCATTCGCGGCGCCGACACGGGGCCGGCGCGTCAGCGCGCGGGCCCCCGTCGCCATCGCCTGCCGTTGATCTGTCCCGGCTCGGACCCGATGTGGTACCTGACCCGGCGCCCGTGGACCCGCCGCGCGGGGGCGCGGCAGCCGCGGTGCCACGACGGCAGCGCAGAGCACTTGGCCTCGGGGCGGCGGGTCCACGGGCGCCGGGTCAGGTAC
>NZ_SDIG01000240.1:0-7458 GCF_004122755.1 Streptomyces sp. TM32 | reverse complement strand
CCCACACACCGTCCCCGCCGCCCACCTCCCCAAAGGCTCGGACTTCCCCCACCGCGGCATCGCTCTCGGCCTCGACGAAACCAACCTCGAACCGGCCTACGCCGACTTCGAAACCGACCCCTTCCTCCTCATCCTCGGCGAAAGCGAATCCGGCAAGACCGCCACCCTCCGCCACATCGCCCACAAGATCACCGAGCGCTACACCTCCGACGAAGCCAAGATCATCGTTGGCGACTACCGACGCACCCTCCTCGACGCCATCCCCGCCACCCACCTCCTCGAATACGCCCCCACCGACGACACCCTCGACGTCCACATGAACGCCCTCGCCGGCCTCATGGAACGCCGCAAGCCCACCCCCGGCGTCACCCCCCAACAACTCCGCGACCGCAGCTGGTGGACCGGCCCCCGCTTCTTCGTCCTCCTCGACGACTACGACCTCATCGCCACCAGCACCGGCAACCCCCTGGCCGTACTGACCGACAAACTCCCCTACGCCCGCGACACCGGCATCCACTTCATCCTCACCCGCACCACCGCCGGCATCTCCCGCGCCCTCTACGAACCCGTCCTCCAACGCCTCACCGAACTCGGCGCCCAAGCCCTCATCCTCTCCGGCGACCCCAACGAAGGCGACATCCTCGCCAACGTCCGCCCCCGCCCCATGCCACCAGGCCGCGCCCACTACATCACCCGCAAACGCGGCACACCCCTGGTCCAACTCGGCTGGCAACCGGATCAGTAGCCTTCCAAGCGGCTACCGACGGCTATGCCTCTCATGGAACCTCCGCAACCATGGCCCGCACAGCGCCCAAGCCACCGGGCAAGGATCACTGAACCGCCCCGGGTTCGATAGAGATCTCAGAAGTTGGTTGTGACCTGGGGTTTCGTGGTTGAGAGGTAGTGGCTGTTCTCGTCTTCGACGGGCGGGCCGTGGCTCATCTCACCGTGGAGTCGTCGATGGTTGTACCAGTCCACGTATTCAGCGGTGGCGAGTTCGACGTCGGACAGCGTCTTCCAGGGCCGCCGGGTCTTGATCAGCTCGGTCTTGAACAGGCCGATCGTGCTCTCCATCAGGGCATTGTCGTAGCCGTCTCCGACCACAAGACTGAGCAGCATCCCACCACCCCAAGTGTTCCCCGCCGTCGACCTGCCGAAGTTCACGGATCAGGCCAATCAACTGCAGCGAAGATCGCTCCGGTAATAACCTGGGCGCTAGGGAGGGGACCCCAATCCATGAGAGCGGACACGGTCGACCTGCGGCGGATCTTCGGCAGGGACGTGCGTTACACGGTGCCGCTGTTCCAGAGGCCGTACGTGTGGAACCGGTACGAACCGGTCGGCCCTGTAGGAGGATTTCCGCCGCATCGTCGAGCGGGCCGAGCAGGCGGCTCTGACCGGGGAAACGATGGCACCGCACTTTTGCGACCTTGCACCCCAGGTCCCGGGCGACGGCCAGCGGCAGGGCGCCGATGGAAGCAGGCTGGTCGACCGCAACGAGAGCGGTTTCGTGCTTGGTCTTCAGCTTGGTGAAGACCTCGCGGAGCCTGGGCTCGGTGTTGGGCAGGCGCTTGTCGAAGGCCTCGCCCACATCCACATGATGAGGAGCCTCCCGACCTGCGAAAAGGACGCTGGTCATGCCCCCAATCAGCGGTCTGTCGATGCCTCCGGAGCCGGTGACACCCCCCAGGCCGCATGTTCGACAGGGGGGAGAAAGTCATGCCAACTCCGGAGGGCAAGCGCCCCATTGCGGTGCCACCAATAAGGCAATGTGGAACGCCGCACTTGGGCTAGTGCCGCATCAGCCAACGTTCGCCCTGTTGGCGACTGATATGCCGTCAGGACAGACTTATCAGCATGGCCGGGAGGCTCAAGGGAGGATGGCAATGCATGTGGCGACGGCATACGTGGAGAACCCTTTAGTGAAGGCGGTACTGATCGTTGTTCTGCTGCTCGTGCTCTTGACCACATTGTTCATCGCGGGGGCAGGCCCGAGGACCAGCCCCAAGGAGAAGGCTCGGCGCAGAGAGGCACTGGAAGAGAAGTGGGAAGCCGAGCTCAGGCAAGAGGAAGAGGAGCGGGAAGCCAGGGCCAGGCGAGAGGAAGAGGAGCGGGAAGCCAGGGCCAGGCGAGAGGAAGCCAGGGTCGAGCAAGAGATTGCCAGGGCCAAGCGAGAGGAAGAGCAGCGAAGGGCGCACACCCGTGAGCGGCAGCTAAGGGCCCGTGAAGAGCGGCGGCATGCAGACGCGTTGTGGGCTGATCCAAAATTACGCGAAGACATCCTGGACCATTACCTGAGATGGCTCCTCAGCAGGCCGAGTGAGGAATCGGATAGCGACCGGTCAACTCTTGTGTGGTTCCGTGGCCAGAAGCTCAACCAAGCAGTCATCGAGCGGGCCCGCACCTGGGCGAGCAGCGAGGGCTACGCTGTGCACGACGGACGACGCTGGCGGCTCACCCGCCGCGGGCAGCGCATCTTCGAAGAGTACGGGGGAGACAGAAAGCGCATGAGTAACGTAGAGAAGAAGCGCCAGCAGCCCAGTGTCAAGATCGACGCGCGTGGCGCCGGCACGGTAGCGCACACGATCAGCGGTGGCGTCCAAAAGAGTACCGTGAACAACACGGTGCCGGGCGCACAGACATCAGGAGAAGTGGACCTAGCGGCTGCGTTGCAGTTGGTCGAGCAGTTGCGCCGGGCGCTTCCTGATGCCAACGGCCTTTCACGCTTGGATCGGGAGCGGGCCGAGGATGATCTCGGTAATGTGGACCGTGAACTACGGGCTTCGGCTGAGGACCGGAATCCGGGCCGTATCCAATCAGCTCTGGAGGGCCTTCGCACCACGTTCGTCAGCGTGGACGGACTCGTTCAGGTGGTAAACCAGCTTTGGGGCCACGTCCATGTGTGGTTCTCCTCCTGAGGGCGGTTAGCCCTGCGCGATCAACTCCATGCTGATCGGTCTGTCCTGGCGGCATGCCAGTCGCCAGCACAGGGCGAACGTTGGCTGATGCGGCACTAGTCAGGTGATGACAGCCCGAAGGGGACCGGTCCGGGAGCCGGAACACACCCGCGCGATCAGCGGTCGGCTTCCGCCTGCTCGACGATGCGGCGGAGCTCGGCGATGTGGCCGGCGAGGGCCTCCCGGCCTTCCGGGGTGAGTGCGAGCCAAGTGCGCCGGCGGACCTTCGTGACCTCGGCGTACTGGGCTGCCTGCAACACCTTGATGTGCTTGCTCAGCACCGAGTCGCTGACGTCCAGCGCCTCGCGGACGACGGAGAACTCCATGGCGTCGACGGGGGCGAGCATGCTGCATATCTGCAACCGGTTCGGCGCGTGGATCACCTCGTCGAAGGCCGCGCCGGTCATCTTCCGGCCCGGATGTCGCGTCGGGCAACTGCATCGACGCGGTACCCCACGGCCACGGTGAGCACGCCGATGACGCCGCCGGCCACGGCGATGGCCCAGTGCACGCCGGCTCCCCACTCCAGGTACATGCCGGCGGCGGCCAGCAGGACGAGGGCCAAGACGTACCCGCCGTAGACCTTGATGGCGCCGGGGGTGGAGGTGTAGCGCTCGTACGAGACGCCGGTCGCGCGCCGGACCGCGTAGCCGAGACCGAGCACCACGATGACGAGTACGGCGCCCGCCCAGGAGGCCACCCGCAGGCTCATGGCAAGGAAGACGAGCGCGAGCGTGGCGCCCAGGCCCACGTGGTACCACCACGGCGCGACGATGCGCGTGGCCGCACGAGCCTGGGAGGCGGCGACGGCATCCAGGGCCGAACGGGCCGAATCCGGAGTCGTGTGCCCGGGGCTGTCCGAGTTAGTTTCCATGACGGAAAGCATTACAGGTCACTTGCCGTCATGGCAAGTGACCTTTTCGCAGCCCTGAGACGGCTACAGAAACGGAGGGAGCGAGTCCCATCAGCGGAGTTGGCCGCGAGTGGTCGCCGATAGTCAAGATCGACACGCAGCGATCCTCACCCATGACCCCAACTGCCGGCGCGGATCATCGAGGGCTGCGAGAGGTTGCGGCTTGCGCAAGCCAAGCTGCATCTCTTTAACGTCAATGATTGGCGAAAGAAACCGATTGACGCTTCGCCAGTTGAAAGAGTCCCGTTTTGCGTGAGATCATTAGGGTTCGCGGAGGCCCGCTCGCTGCCACCGCTCGGTGCGCAGCCCACGCCATATCACGGCCCCCGATGCCAGATCACGCTCGCCGGCGGTACCACCGTCCTGGCCGTCCAGGACCACCGTTCCCCCCTGGTTGAGTTGCGGTTCCGGCTTCCCCTTGGCGCCCTGGGGTGGCAGCACCCGGACGCGGTCGAGGCGCTGATACGGCTTCTGGCCGGAAGCGGCGGAGCGACCAGCCGCCGCATCGAGGCCACCGGTGGCAACTTCCGCATGACCACGGATGGTCAGTGGTTCGACGTCACCGGCTACACCGCACCTGACCTGGCGACGGTGTGGCTGGACCGACTCGCCGCACTCACTGCTCCGATGCGCGGCGCGCTGCCCGCACCGGGCCGGCCACTGCGGCCGCACACTCCGGACGCGGTGATGGACACCGCGTTACGCCGCCACTGGCTCGGGGCCGGACGTCCGGTGGCCGCCCCCGACGACCTCTGCGCCGTGCACCGCTCGGTCCTGGAACACGGCGGCGGCTGGCTGGTCGCGGTCGGCGCCTTCGATCCCGAGCGCTTCACCGCCGACGCGGCACGGGCGCTGTCCGACTGGCCGGGGGCCTCCTCCACGACCGTGCCCGTCCCGAGGGTCCTGCGGGACGGGCGGCCGGCCACCGGGATCCTGGCGCTGCGCGACGACGCGGCGGACGACGTACGGCTGGCCCTGAGCGCCCCGGAACCGGCAGGCGGGACCGGCGCCGCAGCGCGCTATCTGGCCACAGCGGTGATCTGCACCCAATACGGCTCCCGGGTACCGGAGCACGTACTCCGGGCGGGCCTCGTCCCCACGCTGTACGCCGCCCGAGACGTCTGCCTCGGCTTCCCCCGGGCCGGCATCAGGGCGACCCTGCACCAGCAGGACCCGGCAGAGGGGACCACCGCCGTCCGGGAGACGCTGCGGGCGTTCCAGAGCTCACCGGTCACCGCGGCGGAGCTGGCGCCGATCCGGGCCTTCTGCGCCGCCCAGTTGCTCGGCGCCTTCGACTCCCCGGCCGCCAAGGCCGACCTCCTGCGGGACGGCTTGTCCGCCGGTCGGCCAGCCGACTGGGCGGAGCGCCTGCCGGACCTCCTGTCGCAGGCGACCGCTGCGGAGGTCACCGCGGCCTGCGCCGCGCTCTTCCTCGTTGATGACATGGACCTCGTCGTGCTCGGCAGGCCCAGTTCGGTCACCGAAGTCTGCGACCAGTGGACGGCCCGCCACACATGACCGTTCTTTCCAGCCGACGCCTCCGGAAGCCCTCTCACAAAGCCAGGCCCGTGCCCGCCCGCCCCATGAGCTCGGCCGCGCAGCCCCGCGACACACATCTGTGCCTGATCCACCGCACCGGGCACACCCCCCACGACACGCAGGAGGGCGTCGCCCACCAGCTGCAGCACCGGTTCCCTCGCATGCGCCGACAACAAGTCCACGAGTACGGGACCGTATGCCGCGTAAACCCCTGCACGCAGCCGCGCCAGATCACCGCCACCCCAGTCCTCGTTCACCCGACCGAAGTTACCGGCTCTGCAGGGGCAGCACAGCCTCGACGGTGACCCGCGGCCCGGAAACCCGCAGCTCGCCCCCGTTCCCATCTGTCTGTGTCCCGCCGAGGACTCGAACCTGCGGCCAGGAAGCCGCGCGGTTCCACGATCGCTACCCACACGACACAGCGGGCCCCGATACGCTCCGGCTGACGCCCGCAGGGATGTCACGGCCCGTGGCCCTGCACCGGCCGGCTCGTGGCGCCCCGTCAGCAACGACATCCGTAGCTGCACGACACCCCATACAGCTAATGCCCCGTCAGCTCTATCCAGCGCCGATCCAGCAACGGTGCGGATAACCAGGGATGATGACAGGTGACGAGACGTCAGGAAATCCAGCACGGATCCAGCAACGGGCATGGCGACGGGGTCGGACCCGAAGCGACCCGACCCCATTTGACCTGCGTGTTTGCCAGGTCACTACGCCGATGCTATGGCAGCGGCTACACGTTGAACCGGAACTCCACCACATCCCCGTCCTGCATCACATACTCCTTGCCCTCCATGCGGGCCTTGCCGGCCGCGCGGGCCTCGGTCACCGAGCCGGTTTCCACGAGGTCGGCGAAGGAGATGACCTCGGCCTTGATGAAGCCCTTCTGGAAGTCGGTGTGGATGACACCGGCGGCCTCGGGGGCGGTGGCGCCCTTCTTGATGGTCCAGGCGCGGGTTTCCTTGGGGCCGGCCGTCAGGTAGGTCTGCAGGCCGAGGGTGTTGAAGCCGACGTGCGCGAGGGTGGCGAGGCCGGGCTCGTCCTGGCCGACGGACTGCAGGAGCTCCAGGGCCTCGTCCTCGTCGAGCTCGGCGAGGTCGGCCTCCAGCTTGGCGTTGAGGAAGATCGCCTCGGCGGGGGCGACCAGGGCGCGCTGCTCGTTCTTGAAGTCCTCGTCGGTCAGCTCGTCCTCGTCGACGTTGAAGACGTAGAGGAAGGGCTTGGTGGTGAGGAGGTGGAGGTCGTGGAGGAGCTCCTCCTTGCCGGAGCCCTGGACGATGCCCGCGGAGAAGAGGGTGTCGCCCTTCTCCAGGATCTCCTTGGCCGCCTCGACCGCCTTGACCTTCGGGGCCACGTCCTTCTTGATCCGGGACTCCTTGACCAGGCGCGGCAGCACCTTCTCGATGGTCTGGAGGTCGGCGAGGATCAGTTCGGTGTTGATGGTCTCGATGTCGTCCTTGGGCGAGACCTTGCCGTCGACGTGGACCACGTTCTCGTCCTTGAAGGCGCGGATGACCTGGCAGATCGCGTCGGACTCGCGGATGTTCGCGAGGAACTTGTTGCCCAGGCCCTCGCCCTCGGAGGCGCCGCGGACGATGCCCGCGATATCGACGAAGTCGACGGTGGCCGGGAGGATCTTCTGGGAGGAGAAGATCTCGGCCAGCGCGGCCAGGCGCGGGTCGGGCACGCCGACGACACCGACGTTCGGCTCGATGGTGGCGAACGGGTAGTTGGCCGCCAGCACGTCGTTCTTGGTCAGGGCGTTGAACATGGTCGACTTGCCGACATTCGGCAGACCGACGATTCCGATCGTGAGCGACACGGTGGCGACTCGACTTCCGAAGGGGAGGTGGTGGGGTGGGCAGCCGCTCCGGGACGGGAGCCCTGGACGGCCGATCCACCAGTCTACGGGGCGGGGGACGGCGCGCCGCCGCCACCGGGACCGGCCACCCGCCCCGCTCCGCCCCCCGTTACCTTTTAGATGGCCCCGATGATCTTGGGGCTCCCGGCCTTCTGGCCCGGCATGACTATGTCCCCCTGTCGACC
>NZ_SDIG01000239.1:0-7727 GCF_004122755.1 Streptomyces sp. TM32 | reverse complement strand
GCGTCATCCTCCACGGCGGGCCCCTCCGGTCCGTACCGTGTGTCGCTTTGGCCGCGCCCGGGGTGACGCGACGGCGGGCGCTGTGGATCGGGGGCGGCTCAGTGGTGGCCGCCGGGGCCGCGGCCCTCGCGGCGCGGGACGAGCTGGCGCACTGGTGGTGGCGGCTGCCGGGGAACGACAAGCCGCGGACGGCGGGCGAGGTCGACTTCCGGGGCGCGCAGTGGGTCGCGGCGTCCCCGGAGAACTACCGGCGGGCGGACCGGCCGGCCGATTACGAGATCGACCGGGTGGTCGTCCATGTCGTCCAGGGCAGCTTTGCGACCGCGCTGAAGGTCTTCCAGGATCCGGACCACGAGGCGGGCGCCCATTACGTCGTCCGCAAGGACGGACACGTGGCTCAGATGATCCGTGAGCTGGATGTGGCGTTCCACGCCGGGAACCGCGGCTACAACGAGCGGAGCGTCGGGATCGAGCACGAGGGGTTCGTGGACCGGCCGGAGTCGTTCACCGCTGCCATGTACGCGTCGTCGGCACGGCTGACGGCGGGGATCTGCCGCCACTACGGCTTTCCGGCCGACCGGGAGCACATCGTGGGGCATGTGGAGGTGCCGGGGACGGATCACACCGACCCGGGGCGGCACTGGGACTGGGACCGCTATCTGCGGCTGGTCCGGGCCGAGCTGCGCCGGGGCGCACGGGCGACGGAGCGGCCGCCCCTGCGGAAGGGACAGCCGGGGCCGGGCTGATCCCACAGGAACACCGCGGGAGCAGTTGCGGGGCGGCCCTCAGATCCTTTCGTTCAGCTCACCGGAGAGGTACAGGAATTCGGTTTGCTGGCGGTCGCGCATCGGCCAAGCTGGGGCGATGCCTTGCAGAATCATGTTCGTGCAGCTCAAAACGGGCTACGGCACCGACCGCGGACCCTCGTGGATCGGGTGGGTGGACTTCTCCAAGAGCTGGAAGACCGCCTACTTTCACGGGCGGACGCTGCGGCGCGCTACGGGTCTCGGCTTGTCCGACGCAAACTTCTACGACGTCGAAACCGGTGAGGAATTCTGGCTCTCCGGCCCTGAGCGCGACCAAAGCGACACACGGTACGGACCGGAGGGGCCCGCCGTGGAGGATGACGCCGCAGACGCTTACCGAGCGTTTCTCCAGGGGGCGCCACTTCCCGGCCGGGAGGACGGCTAGATGTACTTGGCCATGAGGTTGGTGACTCGCGTCCGTAGTTGATCAAGAAGGGGCCTCCGGGCGTAGTGGAGATGCCTGTCTTCACCACAACCGGAGGTCTTGATGGCCCACGCTAATGCCCGGCTGGCGGGGTAGAAGTGCCGCAAATACCCTGAAAAGCACGTGACCGCCAACGGCACCGCCCGCCTGCGCTGAGGGGACGGAGGGTGACGAGTGACCAAAGTGCTGGTATCGGGCTTCGAGCGGTACGGCACGACGCCGATCAACCCGGCGCAAGGCGTCGCCGAAGCGCTCGACGGTACGGAACTCGACGGTGCCACGATCACCGGGCTGGTGGCACCGAGCAGGTGGTTCGACTGCATCGACGTCGTCGCCGAGGCCGTCAACCGGACTGCTCCACACCTGGTGTTGATGCTGGGCGAGTACGGCGGAAGGTCGATGATCACCGTCGAGCGCATCGCCCAGAACTTCAATGACTCCGCCCGCTACCGGGTCGCCGACAACAGCGGGCGGCTGTTGGAGGGCGACCTCACCGACCCGGACGGCCCGGTGGCGTACTGGTCGACGCTGCCCCTGCGCGCGATGGTCCTGGCGATGCGTGCGGCCGGCATCCCCGCCGACATCTCCGACGCGCCGGGCACGCTGATGTGCAACCACCTCATGTACGGCGTGCTGCGCCATGTCGCCACCCACGGCCTCGCGACCCGCACCGGATGGCTCCATCTGCCCCACCTCCCCGAGGTTGCCGCGCTGGACATCAACCTCGGGGCACCGAGCATGTCGCTGGACACGTCGACCGCCGGGGTCCGTGTCGCCATTTCCGCGGCGCTGGAGCACGCGGACGATGTGCACGACCACGTGCACTCGCGGCTCCAGATCTGAGCTCCCGGGAGGAGGCGGGTCGGGGGGCGGAAGCCGAGCTGCCGCTTGCGGCCCCAGGGCCCTTCCGACCCTGATCCATCGGGCAGGCCCTAGCTCAGCCCCGCGCTCCTGGCGCGTTCCACGACCGGGCCGATGGCCGCCGCCAGGGCCGCCACGTCCTCGGCCGTGGAGGTGTGGCCCAGGGAGAACCGCAGGGTGCCGCGGGCGAGCTCTGGAGACATGCCGGTGGCCAGCAGGACATGGCTGGGCTGGGCGACGCCGGCGGTGCAGGCGGAGCCCGTCGAGCAGGCGATGCCCTGGGCATCCAGGAGGAGCAGCAGGGAGTCGCCCTCACAGCCGGGGAAGGAGAAGTGGGCGTTGGCGGGAAGCCGGCCGGCCGGGTCCGGGTCGCCGCCGAGGACGGCTTCCGGGGCGGCGGCGCGGACCGCCTTGACCAGGTCGTCACGCAGCGCGCCGATGTCGCGGGCGAAGTCCGCGCGGCGGGTGACGGCGCACCGGGCGGCGGCCGCGAAAGCGGCGATGGCGGGGGTGTCGAGGGTGCCGGAGCGTACCTGCCGCTCCTGGCCGCCGCCGTGCAGCACCGGCACCGGGGCGTACTCACGGCCCAGCAGCAGGGCACCGATGCCGTACGGGCCGCCGATCTTGTGGCCGGAGACGGTCATCGCGGCGAGCCCGGACGCGCCGAAGTCGACCTCCAGCTGGCCGACCGCCTGCACCGCGTCCGCATGCAGCGGGATCTCGAACTCCGCGGCCACGTCGGCGAGTTCACGGACCGGCTGGACGGTGCCGATCTCGTTGTTGGCCCACATGACCGTGGCGAGCGCGACGTCGGCGGGGTTGCGGGCGATGGCCTCGCGCAGCGCGGCGGCCCGCACCCGGCCGTAGGCGTCGACCGGCAGCCATTCGACCCGGGCACCCTCGTGCTCGGCGAGCCACTCCACGGCGTCGAGGACGGCATGGTGCTCGACGGGGCTGGCGAGCACCCGGGTACGGGACGCGTCGGCGGCCCGGCGTGCCCAGTACAGGCCCTTGACCGCGAGGTTGTCGGCCTCGGTGCCGCCCGCGGTGAAGACGATCTCGCTCGGGCGGGCGCCGAGGGAGGCGGCGAGGGACTCGCGGGCCTCCTCGACGGTACGCCGGGCCCGCCGGCCGTCGGCGTGCAGCGAGGACGCGTTGCCGGTGACGGTCAGCTGGGCGGTCATCGCCTGCACCGCCTCCGGGAGCATCGGGGTGGTGGCGGCGTGGTCGAGGTAAACCATGGTGCCCACGATTCTACGAGCTGGCACGACGGGCTCCGGGGGCGCATCCGCCGCGCGCGGAAGCTTCGCGAGGCGGGGCCCTGGTGCGCTCGCCGCGGGCGGGGTGCGGGATCCGCTCGTCCCGACCGCCGTGCGGGGCCCACCGCGGGTCCGCCGGTACCCCCCGACGCGCCTCCACACCCCTCGACACCCAGGTAAGGAGTCACTAGCCTGACGGTCATGACCGACTGGCTTCTGGACCGTACGTTCCGCACCGCGTCGGGCGACGAGGTGCGGTGGGCCGTGCTCGGGGCCGGGCGGGCGCAGGCGCCGGCGGTGGTCCTGCTGCACGGGACGCCGTTTTCGTCGTACGTCTGGCGCGGTGTCGCCCGGGTCCTGGCCGCGCGGCACCGGGTGTTCGTCTGGGACATGCCGGGGTACGGCGCCTCGCAGCAGCGGGCCGGGCAGGATGTGTCGCTCGGCGCGCAGGCCCGGGTGTTCGGGGAGTTGCTGGAGCACTGGGAGCTGGCCGGGAACCGGTCCCGGCCGGCCGTCGTCGCGCACGACTTCGGCGGCTGTGTCGCACTGCGGGCGCATCTGCTGCACGGCGCCCGGTACGAACGGCTGGTGTTGGTCGACCCGGTGGCGCTGGCCCCCTGGGGCTCGCCCGCCTACCGGTTGCTGGGGGCGCACCGCGAGGTGTTCGGGCAGCTGCCGCCGGAGCTCCACCGGGCGCTGGTGCGGGAGTACGTGTCCTCCGCAAGTCACGTCGGCCTGCCCCCGCCCGTCCTCGACCGGCTGGTCGAGCCCTGGTGCACGGACGAGGGGCAGCCGGCGTTCTACCGCCAGATCGGGCAGAACGACCAGCGGTTCACCGACGAGATCCAGGGGCGGTACGGCGAGATCGCGCTGCCCACGCTGATCTGCTGGGGCGCCCGGGACACCTGGATCCCGCCCGCCAAGGGCCGCGAACTGGCGGCCCGCATTCCGGGCTCCCGCCTCCGACTGATCGAGGGGGCGGGACACCTCGTGCAGGAGGACGCCCCGGCGGAACTGACCGCGACACTGGGCGAGTTCCTGCGCGAGGTCAGCGGTTCGGGGCGCGGCGCGCCTACCGCGTGAGGCGGCGCCCGAGGGTGCGGACGGCGGTGACCGCCTCGGCTGCTCCGGGCTCCGCCGCCGTGAGCGCGTCGGAGGTGGTGAGCGTCTCCAGGGCGGCGCGCAGGCGCTCCAGTCCGGCGCGCGGCGCCCGGCCCGTCCGCTCCATGTCCCGGACGTGGCCGGCGAGTTCGGCCTCCAGGGAGTGCAGGGAACCCTGGATGTCCCGGAAGCCCAGGGAGTCCGGGGCGCCCGGGGTGTCCTGGGTGCCCGGCGGGGCGACGGAGCCGGCGGGGTCGGCGGGCTGGCGGCCGGGCTCCCCGTCCGCGTCCCGCAGTCGTAGCTGATCGCTGAGGGTGCGGACGGCCGCCGTCAGATCGCGCAGCGTCGTGCCGGTGCGGGCGGTCTCCGCGGCGCGCGAGAGCCCCGGGCGGTGCGGGCCGACCGCCGACGGAGACGGCTTCTCCCGGAGCAGCGCGCGGAGTTCGACGGCCTGCGGGGCGCCGAACTCCTCCAGGACGGCGAGCGCCTCGCGCCAGTGTGCCCGGGCCCCTTGCTTGTGCCCCAGGGCGGTCTGGGCATGGCCCGCTGCGGTCAGGGCGTCGGCCCGCCACCGCTCCCCGCCCGGCACAAGCAGCCGCTCCGCCGCGTCCGCGGCGGCCGTCGCCGCCTCGCCGGGCCGGACCAGGGCGACCATCGCCTCGGCCATCCGGCAGCGGGTACGCCCCGCCCACAGGCGCTGCCGGTCCTCCTCGAACAGGGGCATGGCCCGGGAGAGTTCACGGAGCGCGTCGGTGGGCCGGCCGGCCGACGACAGCGCCGCGGCGAGGGCGTAGTGGCCGTGCGCGAGCCGCGGGGAGCCGCCGCCGGCGCCGCGGTGGAGGCCGATGGCCCGCTCGGCGAACAGCACCGCTTCGTAGCTGTTCCCGGTCGCCGCCCAGAGCCGGGCCAGCGCGCCGAGGACGAGGGCCTCGCCGAGCTCGTCGCCGCGGCGCCCGCACTGCTCCCATGCCGCGGTGAGATGCCGTTCCGCGGTGTCGTGCCGCCCCTGCTGAAGGGCGGTGATCCCGCGCACATACGGGGCCCGGAAGCGGGTCAGCGGATCCCCGCAGCGGTCGGCCAGCTCCGCCGCACGCCGCGCCTCGGCCTCGGCCTCGTCGGCCCTGCCCAGCGCGAGGCAGGCCTCGGCCAGCGCCAGCCGGGCGCGGCCCCCGGCCCGGGCGTCACCCGCCCCCGCCGCCCGTGCCGCCACGGTCCGGGCGGCCGGCTCGAAGGCGGCGGAGAGCGCCCCGCAATCCGCCGTCGTCCCGGCGAGCAGCAGGAGGTCGGCGGCGGTCCGGACGGTCCGCGGGGAGCGGACCACGGCGCGGCGGACGAGGGCGAGCAGCCGCGGCAGCTCCTCGGCCCAGGCGGCCAGGGCCTTGGTGCGGTCCTTCGTCGTGGGCAGGGGGCCGGGGGACGGGACCCGGGCCAGGTCCTGGAGCATCCGCTCACCGGGGTACCGCAGTGCGTACATCTGCCGGCCCACGGCCAGATACCAGGTCAGCAGCCGCGACAGCGCCGCATCCCGCGGCGCGGACGGCAGCTCGCGCCCGGCGGCCTCGCGGGCCGGGCCCCGCACCTCGTCGGCCAAGTGGTGGCGGTCGGCGGCCGTTTCCCGCAGGGCGCCGGCCGCCACCAGCTCGTCCAGCAGGGCACGGGCCCGCGGGGCGGCCTCGTCCAGCAGCGCGGCCGCGGCGCCGAAGGGGAGGCCGGCGGGCGAGGTGTCCGCGAGGTCCGCCAGCGCGAGCAGGCGGACGGCCCGGCGCGCGGGCGCGGACAGCTGCCCGTCGAGCCGCGGGAGCGCCGGCTCGGGGCGGCGCTGCGACGGCACCACACGGTCCGGCGGGCCGGGCACCGCGCCCCCCAACCGCTCCAGCACCGGGCTGGCCAGGACGGCGAAGGCCCGCGCCGAGGCCTGCAGCCGCAGCTCCCCGTCCTCGTCGCCCATCAGGACCGGGAAGTCGGGCAGCCGTCCCATGTACGGCTCCAGCGACCGGCCGACCGCCTCGACGACCTCCACGGCCGCCTCCGCGCCCAGCCCGCTGAACAGCAACTCCCGTACGCCGGGGCGGAAGTCGTAGACGGGCTCGGTGGCCGGGCCCGGTGGCGGTGCGCCCAGGGCGCGGTCCAGGGTGTGTGCGGCGGAGGTGTCCCGGGCCCGGTCGGTGCGCTCCAGGAGGCCGCCGAGCAGGACTTCCGCGACATGGGTGGGGCCGGCGTCGCCCATCGTGGCGGCGCGCACCAGCTGCATCAGCGGGGTGGTCAGCGGGCGGACGGCGGAGAGGCGGACCGCGAGCCGGTAGGCCTCGGGGGAGAACGCGCCGCGGAAGTGCGCCAGCAACTCCTCGGCGCTGCCCTCGGGCCGGTCCGGCCCCCGGTGCCCGGGCAGCTCGTCCAGCAGCACCGTGTCGATCAGATGCGGCACTCCGGGGCGGGTGAGCAGACCGGCCCACTGCTCCAGCGCGGACGCGGTCGGATGCAGCACGGGCAGCGCGAGCACCCCCTCCGCCTCCGGGTCGCGCTCACCGCTGAGCGGGTCGCAGACGAGGAGCCGGCCGAGGCCACCGAACTCGGCGGGCGCGGCCAGCAGCCGGGGCCGGGCGTCCAGGGCGGTGCCGCGCCACAGCCGCCGGGGCAGCGGGTTCACGACGGCCAGCGGGCCGCAGCTGCCCCACGCGGTCAGGGCACGGACGGTCTGCGGGCTGCGCCATCCCGGGCTGGTGCCGTCGGTGAGCAGAAAGGTCACCGACGCGCCCGCGGACCGCCGCCGGTGCACCGGGCCGGCGGGGTGCCGGGGGTCGATCCGCTGGATCCGGACGGAGCGGAAGACCGTGCTCCGGGCGAGCAGCGCGCGCAGTTCGGCAGCGAGCGGCCCCCATACCTGCATGGCGGCCGAGCAGTCCACCAACAGCACGGCCGACCAGCGCCGTTCCTGCTCCGGGCGGGAGACGACATCGAGGAAACCGGTCTCGGCGGCGAGCCGGACGGTGGCCTCGACGTCGGTGACGGTGCGGTGCGGGTGGTCACGGGACCTGCGCAGCGGGCGCAGGGCCCGGCCCAGCTGCTGGGCATCGGGCAGTGCCCGCCCGCCGGGGACCCGCGCGGGACGGGCCCGGTCCGTGCCGGGCGCACCGCCGTCGCTCCCCCAGGCGTACAGCGCGCGCCGACGCGGGCCGGGCGGCGTCAACGACCCCGTGGATTCGGCAAATAAGGAGTCACGGGAGGGATCCGAGGAAGTGGAGGAAGCCGAGGAGTCCGCGGGCGGCGCAGGCGGCG
>NZ_SDIG01000238.1:0-7789 GCF_004122755.1 Streptomyces sp. TM32 | reverse complement strand
CTCCTCCGGAGAAACGACGCACGATCCTACGGATCGTAAAAGACGCACCCGCCTCCGGCGGGTGAACAATTCCTCCGGAATTGTTTTGTGAATTCCTCCGGAATTCACCGCAACCGCTTTCAAGAAATCCGGCTGGTTTGGCGGGTGCGGGTGCGCTGGTGGTGAGGTTCAAGCTGGCTGGCTAGAGGAGAGGGTGACGGTGTGCCTGATTCTGACGGTGGGTGGGATGAAAGGTGATGGGCTGCCAGGCCCTGATGCGCCATCACCAGACTTGCAGTCTATCGGCTCGCGGTGGGCTTGCACGCCAGACCTTACCAGGAACCACCCTTTCGAGTCCACTCCTGCGAACCCCTGCATTACTCCGTGATGCAGGGGTAGGGTTTGTGAAACCACGGCACTACCACCCAGGGACAGAAGATCTCGGGCATTCCTCACAGGAAGGGCCGCCCGATGCCGGTAGAGAATTTCACTGGAACTCATCCTCGGCCATCCGGAGATGGTAGCGAATCTCCGTCCTCTTCCAGTACCCCGCACCAGGCCCCTGGTGGAGGCGTCGGGCTGGGAGGCCTACGAGCCCAAGCGGGACGGAGCCGGCTCGGCGTGGGCCGCTGGGCGCAAGACCAGGCGCGAGGAGGCCCTGGCCGCGGACCTCGACACCGCTCCCCCGTACCCGCCCGCTCGACCTGACCGGGCTCGGGACGGCAGACTCCAAGCACTGCCGGAAGGAATACAATGACCGCACAGACACACACTCCAGCGGTGGCACCGATCCCCCGCACGATCGACGGCATCGCCGACGCCCTGCCATCCGCCAAGCGCCTCCAGTTCAACCGGGAGGCACGCACCACCGACCTCGCGCAACTGGACGAGTGCCTGTCCAAGTGGTGGAGCGAGGCAGTCAGGGAAGCCGCCTCCCCCTCCAAGGACCTCCCCCCGGACGACCCACAGCTGTCGTCGATGACCGTCCTGTTCATCGAGCGCATCGCGGCCGGCGGAGCGATCGACTGGACCGAGATGGAGACCATGCGCGCCCGCAAGGGAGCCCGATACATCGACTGGGCCGCCATCGACCGGGCGCGCGCCGCCGCTGGAGCAGCGTGAGCGACGCGTACGGCCACGACGACGAGGAAGGCTGGCCGGTCATCCCGTCCGAGCGAGCCAAAGCCGCGCTGAACCGCGCCGCCATCAACGACGTGGCCGCGTTCTCCTCGTTCATCGCGATGACCGTGGCGATCAGCGAGGCCCACGAGATGGGCATCCAGCCACCCGGCGCACGCATCGACAACGAGGCCGCCGGAACATGGACCATCGACATGCCACACGGCCACGGACTGGCCCGCTACACCTACACCGGCAAGCCCCCGACAATCCTCGACGAGGTCGTCATGCCCCACCTCGACTGATACCCCCGAGCCCCCGGCAACGGACCCCGCCGGTCCCCCGCAGCCGGAGGCTTCGCCGGCTCCGGGAGACGGCCGAGGAACTACTGCGGTCTCCGCGGCCGGCGGAGCTCGATCTGGTGGCGTCGGATCCGGAGAAGCTCGCCGCCATGGGGGCGGCGCGGCATGCCTAGCGGCGGCAGGTGCAGGCCCTGATGGAGTCGTCGGGCCGGGCTGTGTACGAGCCGGAGAGGGAAAGCGTCGGGTGGGGCATGGGCGGCGGAGCGTGCAGCCCGGCGGGAGCAGGCGATTGGCGCGCATGCCACGCGCCTGGGCAGGGAAGCGGACGGGGTGCGCACGACCCGGGGGCGACGGGAACCCGGCGGAGAGGCAACGCGAGCCACCGGCGGGCCTCAGGAGCCACAGGGCTGATGGTCACCGCCCTGTCAGGGAGACCACGCTCGGTGCTGACAGGGCGGCTCGGCGGCTCATCCACCGGCTCCATAAGACATCCCGAGCCTCGATTCCGGTACCGGGGGAACTCGCAACCACCCAGGAGGAGCAGCGCACTTGTTGCGATGTAAGAGGCGGCGACCCGGCGGCCGCACCTGCACCACCTCGTCTTCGACCGCGCCCGCTCGGCGTGGGCGGCAGAGCGGGCAGCCCGGCGAGAGCAGGCCATCGCTGCGCATGCCACGCGCCAGGAGCGGCGCCGTGAGGCCGCGGACATAGTGCAGGCGAGGTGTGGGCCGAGGTGTGAACCGAGGTGTGGCTGGCCGCGGGGGCAGGGCCGGCTGCTGCGGCAGGCCGCGACCCGTGCGGGGCTGACCCGCCGGAGATGCTCGTGCAGCTGACGGGCCGGGCGGTGGGCGGCGCGGGGTCCGTCGAACCGTTCATTCCGTCGCGCTGATTCTCCCCCGGAATTGCGGATTCGTTGAATTGCCGGATTGTGGAAATGGAGGGGCCCGGGAATGGGCAACAAGATGGGTGAGATTCTGCTTTTCCCGCATCAGGTGGAGTGTGTTGATGCGGTTATCCGGGGTCTTTCGGGGCCGCTGGACGGGGTGATGCCTGCCCGGGGGTTGCGTGGGCAGGTGGTGTCGGCGACCGGGACGGGCAAGACGATCTCGGCGGCCACGGCGGCGCTCAGGATGGTGCCCCGGGGGCTGGTGGGGGTGTTGGTGCCGACGCTGGATCTGCTGACGCAGACGGTTCAGGCGTGGCGGGCGGTAGGGCACAAGGGGCCTGCGGTGGCGGTGTGTTCGTTGGGGGCGGACCCGCTGCTGGAGGCACTGGACGTACGGTGCACGACCAACCCGACGCAGCTGGCGCTGTGGGCCGGGAGCGGGCCGATGCTGGTGTTCGCGACGTACGCCAGCCTGGTGTCGCAGGGCCTGGAGGACGGCCAGGACGGCGACGAGGAGGGCGCGGCCGACGAGGAGCGTGCGGGGGCGCCTGGGGTCCTGGAGCAGGCGCTGCGCGGCTCGTACGGTCAGCGGATGAGTCCGTTCGACCTGCTGGTGGTGGATGAGGCACACCGGACAAGTGGGGCAATTGGCAAGGCGTGGGCGGCTGTTCACGACCAGGATCGGATCCCGGCGGCACGGCGGCTGTATATGACGGCCACGCCGCGCCTGTGGGCCCCCGCAGTGGCGGGCGCCGGGGCGTCGGGCCCGGAGGGCGCTGAGAGCGGCTCTGAGGGCGACTCAGGGGCGCTGGGCGGGCGGTTGGTGGCGTCGATGGATGACGTCGAGTTGTACGGGCCCGTTCTGTACGAGCTCGGTCTGATGGAGAGTGTGGAGCGGGGCATCCTTGCCAGTTTTCAGGTGGATGTGCTGGAGATCCGCGACCCCGAGGACCCGGGCGAGTACGCGGATGCCGAGGAGCAGCGGGGCCGGCGGCTGGCGGCGCTCCAGGCGGCGCTGCTCAAGCACGCGGACACCACCGGCGCCCGGAACTTCATGACGTTCCACTGGCGCACGATCGAGGCGATGGCGTTCGCGCGGGCCCTGCCGGAGACGGCCGCGGAGCTGCACGAGACGGACCCGGCGATCTACCCAGGGCGGGTGGGAGCGGAATGGTTGTGCGGGGAGCACTCGGCCGCCCACCGGCGGGTGGTGCTGGACCGGTTCGCCGACGGCCTGGACGCGGACGGCTGGGTGACCGAGCTGGGCATGCTGGCCAGCTGTCGGGTGCTGGGCGAAGGGGTCGACATCCGCGGCAAGCGCGGCGTGGACGCCGTCGTGTTCGCGGATACCCGCTCCTCGCCGGTGGAGATCGTGCAGATCACCGGCCGCGGCCTGCGCCAGGCGCCGGACGAGGGGAAGGTGGCGCGGCTGATCGTGCCGGTCTTCCTACAGCCCGGGGAGGACCCCGAGGACATGATGGCCTCCGCCTCCTACCGGCCCCTGGTCGCTGTGCTCCAGGGGCTGCGTGCACACGACTCCCGGCTCATCGAGCGCATGGTCCTACGCACTGCCAGCTCCCGTGGGAAAGCCACCTCGGTAGTGGCCCTCGACCCTGGGCGCGAGGAAGACGAAGAGGGCGAGGAAGGGCAGCCGGAGGAGGAGCAGCTGGCCGCCGGCGATGCCGGGGAGGGTGAGGACCAGGACGTCGAAGAGCAGGACGAGACGGTCGCGGCCGCCGTCGGCGACGATCGGCGGCCCGCCGGCGGCGAGGACGAGGACCAGGAGGACGAGGACGACCGCGGGGGTGTGCCGCTGCTGCGGTTCTCCCTGCCGCGCAACCCCGACGTCATCGCCGCCTTCCTGCGCACCCGTGTGCTGCGGCCGGACAGTGAGGTGTGGCTGTCCGGGTTCAACGCCTTGCGCAAGTGGGTCGAGTCGCAGGGGCACGCGCAGGTGCCGATGGACACCGTCGTGCCGATCTGGACGACCGACAGCAACGGTGACGGCGACGGCGGCACGTATGCGCTAGGGGCGTGGGTCAGCGAGCAGCGCCGCGCCTTCCGGGCCGGGGCGCTGCGGGCGTGGCGGGCGGAGCTGCTGGACGAGCTGGGGATGGTCTGGTCGGTCGTCGATGCCCGCTTCTACAAGAACCTCGCCGCCGCCCGGGACTACTTCGCGGTGCACCGGACGCTGGCCGCGCCGAAGGACGCGGTCATGGACGGGGTAGCGGTCGGCCAGTGGCTGGCGAACCTCCGGAAAACGGGTGGGCTAGGCAAGGACGAGGACCGCGCCACCGAGCGCCGCGAGGCGCTGGAGCGGATCGACGAATACTGGAACCCGCCGTGGCCGGTCGTCTGGCAGCAGCGCTACGCCGCACTCGCCGCAGTGCTGGACGACGGGGCCACCCTCGCGGAGATCCTGCCCGGCGTGACCGTCGGCGGCCAGGACATCGGGACATGGCTGCACGCGCAACGCACGGGGTGGGAGCAGCTGCGCGACGGGCAGCGCGAGCGCCTGGCCGAGCTCGGCGTCGAACCGCTGCCGGCCACCGAGAAGGAGCCGCCGGCGAAGGCGGCGACGGCCCGTAAGGGGGTCTCGGCGGCCTTCGAGCGGGGCGTCGCGGCCCTGGCCCAGTACAAGGCCCGCGAAGGGCACATGAAGATCGCAAGGACCCACGTCGAGACCGTGGTGGTCGACGACAAGGAGCACGCGGTCAAGCTGGGCGTATTTCTGTCGAACACCAAGACCAGGCGCGGCAAGCTCAACGCGGGCAAGCTCCAGCAACTCGCTGAGCTGGGACTCGAATGGGCATGAAGGACATCGCCACGACGACCGGCACCATCGTGCCGGGGAGCGCGATCGAGGACGCTGCATAGTCCGCGGCCCAGTGTGACCCCCATCCATGTGAACGGCAACGGACCGGATCAGGGCCACAGTATGTTCGCGGAAGACGTGAACACACCCCTCAGCGACACGGCGGGGCCAGAGCAACGGGCTGCACAAGCGCCCGGCCGCGGCGGCCCCACAGGTGCAGCACCCCGAACCCGACCGGCCCGTACTGCGCATCCCCTTGGACTGCCGCTACTTGACTGTGCGGGTGCGGCGTCCGGGGGGAGGAGGCTGCGGCAGCGGTTCGGCGTTATCCGGGAGCGACATGTGGTGCCCGCATGCGAAGAGCACCATCCGGTCCAGGGGTTTGAGCGTCGCTTTCCCGGGGGTGTCGCACTGGGGGCAGTAGGTCGTGCTCCCGTGCGCGTAGGCCCAGTGGAAGTCTGTCCACTCGGTGCGGGACAGCTGGCGCGGCGTCGTCATCGCTCCTCCCGCCCGTCGATGTCGTACCAGTCCTCGGCGAGCAGTCCGGCGTGTGAGGGCTGCACGCCGACCTGGACGGTGCCGTTCGCAGTGACGAACCGCAGATGGGCCTCAAGAGTGCGGTCCCGGTTATCGGGGGTAAGGCAAGAGGCTTCAGGCTCCAGGTACACGTACTTGCCCGGCTGTATCCAGCTACGCCGGGCCATACGCCGACCGTCGTGTCTCATCAGCTCCAGCGCGGCGGAGAAGTTCATGCCGGGGAGCGTAACGCTCCACACACTCGCGCAGCGACCCTTCCGACAGACCTTTGCGCATGTGCACAGTTGAGACACATACGACGCCGAATGCCACTACGCCCAAAGGTCATCTACGGGTGGGGGCTCCGCCGGACCGAGACGTCCAAGCTGGATGTAGTGGACTTCGGGAGGAACGCGAAGGCTCCGCAGTTCGGCCGGTACGGCACGCTCAACGTCCGCTACGGCAAAGCGAAGAAGGGGCAGCCGCCCCGGCGTCGCAACGTGCTGTCGGTGATGGACTGGGCGGTGGAGGCGGTCGCCGACTATGCGGAAAACGTGCGGCCGCGGTTCGGCTGTGAGGACCACCCTGCGTTGTGGGTGACCGAGCGGGGCGGCCGGGCGGCCATCGCGGACAGGTTGTTCATGGCGGCGATGACCTGGGAGACTTCGGCCGCCCCGCCTTCGTAGGCGCGGTGGAAGATGGGCACTCCACCGTCCCCTGTGACAGCGAGTCCGGCCTGGATCTGCTTCAGATCCGTGCGCCGGTCCTTGGGATGGCCGTATGCCGGGGCGGGGAAGTTCCAGTGCGCGGGCGAGCCGGTCGTCGTTGAGGATGTCCGCGGGCAATCCGAACACCTCCTCCACTGCCCAGTCCCGCGCCCAGTGGGCCACGTGCTGCAACGGAAGAGGGCTGGTCAGACGATTGGCGACCAGCGCCTCGATGACCTGGCCGTGGGTGGCCAGGGCCGTCTGCCCTATCGGGCAGGCCCGGCCGGCAGTCCCAGCCACATTCATCCGTCGCAGGAAACCCGCGACCACCGGAAGCGCACCCAGACGCTTCTCCACCACACCCGACACCGCCACCTCGGTCCGCGGACGCAGAGCCGAACGACGAGGCACACCCGATGAGTTGCTCATACCAGGAGAGAGACCGAGAACCACCGATCATTACGCGACTACCGGCACATTCGAGTTGCGTCCCTCTTCGCAGGGTCGCTCGGATGGTTGGGCTGCTGGCGTTCGGGCCCTGCGACCGTGGCGGCGGCCGTAGGGCGGGGCTGTGGATGAACGGCTTGTAGTACAGGTGCAAAACCTTGACCAACAGGGTCGGTCAGCGAAGGCGATCGCCAGGACGCTGGGGGTGGGTCGCGCGGATGTCGTCGGAGTGCTCAACGATGCCGTGCAAGTTGCGGCGCCAGGTCATGGCGAGCCGCGTTGCTGGGTGAACACCGGCTGGAGCCGCAGCGTGGATCTTGAGGGTGCGCCGCAGTGGACTGGCTTGGACCCCGGGGCTTGCGATGCCGAGGAGGGACGCGGCCTTGTCGCCCTGCTCGTCGCCGCGGACAGCGCGCGCTCCGCGAAAGCGCAGGTCGCCGGGTTCCTGCTGGATGTGTGGTGCCTTGGGGTGAAGAACGCGCTGCCTCCGGAGGCGATGGCCCCGAGTCGGCTGACCACGCACCGGCACGCCTACTTCAGCGCCTTCGAGGGGCATGTGCAGGTTCCCGCCGAGCTTGTCCGTTCCCTGGTGTTCGGCGCTGCCGCCTACGCTCGTGAACTCGGGTTCGCTCCCCAGGCGGACTTCGAGGCCGCCGCAGCTGTGCTCGGCGAGCCCGCCGGTCCCTGCCCGATCCGCTTCGGCCGTAACGGCAGGCCCTCTACATCAACGGCCCCTACGACGATCCCGAGGCGATCGTGCGAACGTTGCGCCGCACCGTCGGCGACGACGGCTTCCACTCCTCCGTCGCCTTCCCCAAGCAGCCGCGACGCCGGCTGTTCCGGTCACACCGGTAGCCACCCGAGGTGCATGACCGGCCGGTTCGGGCTGTCCACAGGCCGGACGTCGAGAGCACATCGGCACGTGCGAAATCCAGGGCTAGTACTGCAATCACAGTTGTGTGTGGTTGGGTGGGTGTATGACTGAGCTCGGGGTGGGGTTGGTTGAGGAGTGGGACGA
>NZ_SDIG01000237.1:0-7822 GCF_004122755.1 Streptomyces sp. TM32 | reverse complement strand
GCCGAAATCGCCACCGTCGCCCTGGCCTGGCTCGCCGCCCAGCCCACCGTCGTGGCCCCGATCGCGAGCGCCCTGACCCGCGACCTGGCCCGCCGCACCCACGGCCCCGCCGCCGCCCGCGCCGTCACCGAATACACCGCCGTGGCCACCACCCTGTCGTTCCACCGCCGCCGCGCCCATCTCTTGGGCCCCGACCCGGACTTCGCCCACCGAGAGCAGCATCTGCTCCAGCATTTGCGGTACTACCAGGGGTGGGGGCGGGCGGCGTTGACGGATGCGTGGCACGACATCAGACGCGGCCGGGAAGGGGCTGTCCTTGGTGATCGCGGCGGGGGAACCGGGAAGCTGCCGTGATAGCCGCGGAGCAGGTCCGGCCACCCCTCACATGCGCTGCAGCCCCCACTAGGCTCGGAGATGTGCCCAATGACAGTGAATGGACAGCACCAGAGGGGTCCTGGGCCTCGTCGGCTGCACGCCGCCGCAACATGCAGGCGATCCGCAGCCGCGACACCAAGCCCGAGCAACGGATCCGGCGTCTGGTCCATGCCCAGGGGCTGCGTTATCGCGTCTCTGCCCGCCCGCTGCCGGACCTCCGACGAACCGCCGACATGGTCTTCCGTCCAGCGAAGGTCGCGGTGTTCATTGACGGCTGTTACTGGCACGGCTGTCCGGAACATTACGTCCCGCCCAGGACAAATTCTGGTTACTGGTCAGAGAAGGTAACCCGAAATGTCACCCGGGACCGCGATACCGATCAGCAGCTCACCAGCGCGGGCTGGCTCGTACTCCGGTTCTGGGAGCACGAGCCAGCGGAACTATGTGCGGACAAGATCGCCGCTACGGTTATCCAGCGGCGCTTCAGCGGGCACAACTGACACTTCCAGCACCTCGGCAATCTCCGCCTGCTGGAAAGCGCGCTTCCCTCTATTCGCACCCAGCCGCTCAATCTGCAGCCCCTCAAGCAGCTCTTCACGGCGCTCAGGCTGCAGCACGGAAGCAATCGCCTGGCCGACCGCTTTAGCCACCGGCGGCGGGAAGGCATTCCCCACCTGGCGGTATTGCGCCGTTTTGCCGCCCTGAAACTTCCAGGTCAGCGGGAAGTGCTGGATGAGGGCAGCCTGTTGCACAGTCAGCATTGGCCCTTCGGGGCGCAGAAATTCGCGTTCAAGATGCTTGTCCCGGTCGATGGGCTTCACACTGTCGATATCGTCCGCAACCCCTAGACCGTTGACCCCCAAGGCGCGCCATGCAGCCTTGGCCCTGCTCGGCCCCAGGTCAGCACCACCGTGCTTCTTAGACCCACCGACGAGCGTAGGCGCTACAGCCCCGGGCCGGTCTGCCTTGCCACGCCACACTTCGTAAGCATCCTTAATCCGGTCGACGTCACCCGGAAATTCTTCGATCAGACGGTCACGGCGATACTCCATCGTCTTTTCGAGCGCTTCGAAGACATTCTTCTTCCGCTCCGTTACACCGACCGGCCAAGGGAAGTCATCAAGCCCCAGGCCCGCTTTCTTCCGGTCCTCGTCACGGATAGCCACGAAGATCGAACGCGGTCGCAGCTGAGGAACGTTATAGTTACGCGCCTCAAGGAGATGCCAGCCGCAGAACCAGTAATCCATCCCTTCGATGCTCTTGATGATCGAATTGCAGTATTTGTCAAACTTTGCATCCATGATGCCGCGTACATTTTCGATCATCACAGCCCGGGGCTTAAGGGTATCGATCAATGCGACCATGCGCGGGAACAAGTCGCGCTCGTCGTCGCCGCCGAGCTGCTTCCCGGCCACCGAGAAGGGTGGGCATGGCACCCCCCCGGCCAAGAGATCAAGATCATTTTCCTTAAGCGTGCTGCCGCCAAGAGCAGCCATCGCTCGATGGGCATCGAATTCTGAGACGAGATCCTCGTTCAGCGCCTCGCAGCCACCCCACCCTTCGTCCTGAGAAAGGTTCTCCTGAAGGGTGGCGTGCGCGTACTTGTCGATCTCGACTAGGGCAAGGTGCCGGAATCCCGCCCCATGCAAGCCGAGTGCCTGCCCCCCTGCTCCTGCGCAGATCTCGATCGAGGTCAGCGAAGCTCTCTCGTCACGGCTGCTCGCGCCCATGGGCGTCGGTCCTCCTGGTGTGGCTCAAAGCAGATTCTCAAGTGTCGCAGAGTTCTCGGCTGCCGCTCACGAATCGCAGCTGCCCGATGGTCTGCTGTCAGCACCAGAAGTTTCCCAGCATGGGTCAAGTCCGCTCCTGGCAGGGCATCCTGCCAGGAGCGGGACTCTCATGGAACAAGACGCTAGCCACGGCCGATGTGCTTGAGCATGGCCCGGATATCCTGCGCGTCCAGGCCTCCGGCCATGGGCGGTGCCTCCTGCAGATCCGCGAGCTGCCGGACGGAGGGGTCATCCAGCACCCTGGCCATGAAATCCAGCTTCTGCTGCAGGCGGACCGCCACCACTTCGTCCACCGTCTCCTGAGCAGCGAGAACAGTGACCCGGGTTTCGACGCCGGGCTTCAGCCCAAGCCGGTGGATACGGTCAAGACTCTGAAGATACCGGCCCGCCATGAAGTCCCGGTCGACATAGACGGCGTCATGGCATACCTGGTGCAGGCTGATGCCCTCTCCGAGCGTGGCCGGGTTCGATACCAGCACCATGCAATCCGGATCCTCACGGAACCGCCGCAACTGCTCCTCACGGTCGGGCGTCCCGCCGTGGACAACCGCCGGCTCGAAGTTCTCCAGCAACCTGCCCAGCGACGTCAGGCTCCGCACAAACGTCGACCACACCAGTGTCTTGCGCCCCTGCGCAGCGTTGGCTGCCACAATCCTCGCGGCTTCCGTGTACTTGGGAGCCAGTTCGTAGCTGGGGAGTTCCTTCAGCAGCTCGTAGAGGGAGTCGTCCTGCGGTATCTCCAGTGGGGGGAGGCGGTACTCCACCGGTTCGTGCTTGCTGCTCCCTTCGAGGAGCAGCGCCGGATTGGTCGCCGCCATCAAGAGCCGGAGGGCGGACTTGCCGAGGGCGGCGAAGTTATCAGCGGAAGGCTCGGCTCGCGCCGACATATCGCCCACAAGCGCTTGGTAGATCTCCCCGTGTAGCGGAGACATCTCTACGGGAACCATCACCGGCTCCAGCGGCGGAAGCTCCAATTCATGCTTGGTGGTCCGTGTGAAAAGCGGACGGAGCGCGGAACTCGCATGCGCCAGGTCGCCGTCCGCAACCGCCTGGGCAACGGAGCGCTGTCCATAGCCAGGCCAGACGAAGCCCAGGAGGTTCTCCAGATCCTTAGCACCGTTCGGCGCCGGCGTTCCCGTCAGGATCAGCCGTCGCCTGGCCAGCGGCCCCAGAGTCATACACGCGGCACCGTACGTGCCACGTGAGCCAAGCTTCATACGGTGCGCCTCGTCCAGAATGATCATGGAAGGGGCGTCTTGCAACCAGGCGGCGAGAAACGGCAGCGAGCGGTCCAGCCGCTCGTAATTGACGATAAGGATCTCGGCCCACTGATCGCGGGCAGACTCCAGAAGCATCGGGCGAGGGCGGCTGCGAAAGCACGCGCCACTCTCGTAAAGCCACGACTCATAGGCCGACTTCGGGCTGACGACCATGAGCCGGTCTACCTCGCCCTGCTCCTTCATCGCGGAGTAGACCGCTAGCCCGACCCGGGTCTTCCCGGCCCCCGGAACGCTGAAGTTGGCGCCGTGCCGTAGTGACAGCAGCTTCGCGATGTCCCGCTGCTGGAATTCTGTGAGCGGAGCCGTCCAGTTGCTGCCCAGCAGGCCCGCGACATCGCTCGCCGCTAGCCGCTGCTGGGCGTCCGGCGCTTCCAGCTCCTTCCGCACCGTTTCCGCGTCCTGCACGCTGGAGACGACTAGGTGCCTGAGCTCTGGGTCCCAGCTGACACCTTGAGGGTCGGACCAGCTGCCAACGGCGCTGAGCTGAGAAAGAAGGTCATCAATCTCAACGATCACAGCGAGGGGGCCGAGCTGGCCGCCCGAGCGAAAACGGGCAGCCAGCTGCACAAGTTCAGAACGGTGTTCTTCAGTCGTCCTCAGGACAACCTTGGTATGTGACGTATCGAAGCCGAGGTGCAGCGTGACGCCGCTGCCTGTCTCTGGCATCAGTCACGTCCCAGAGACGCGGCCTCAAGCAGCCACCTGACGCCTTCTCCGGGCTCGTGAGAGCCGCGGCCGGCCTGCTGCGCCAGCTGCCGAAGGCTGTCCCTCAATTTGAGGGCTGCGTCGTCAAAGGCCGATTCATCCAGGCTGTGGGAGGCACGCGCCTTCACCAGCTCGCCCACGCAGAGTTCGATCGCTGCACAGGCATCCATCAGCCGCTCGGGCGCGATCTGCTTACGCTTGCGCAGACGCGCATCGCGCCCGGCCCGGTCGATGGCCTTGTCGAAGGCCTTACGCACGTCGTCCTGCAACAGCTGGGCCCCGCGCTTCTCTTCCTCGCTCGTCTCCGACGCCGCAACACACGCCTTGGCCTGGAGGACACGCCGGTTGAGCTCACGCGCAGCGGACACCTTCGAAGAAGCTCCCGGGACGGACAGACCCAGGCCAGGTACCGAGATGCTCTCCTCCTGCTCCGTCTCAGGCACGAGACGAGGAGGAAGCACGGACGACAGATAGTTCTCCTGGAAGCCCTCCTCGATGTGCCGGACGTCCGTCTTGGAGAACCCCAGGGTGATCGCTGCCATTCGGGTTTCCTTGAGGATTTCCGCCCGGTCAGGATCGGATGCGGCGAGCTTGCTGAAGTCGCGGTGCAGCTCCTTCAGCTTCTCCTGGTGGTCCTCGAAATCAACCAGCCGCAGCGCCGCCTTCCCGCTTCCACTGCGCTCGATCTGATCACGGACCACCCGCAGGATCCACCGCTCCTGGTCATACGTCTTGACCTGAATCCGGAATGCCTTCGCGATGGTGTCAGGCGTGCGTCCCAGGCTTGCCTGCTCTTCCATGGCCAGAAGCCGGTTGATGTACGAGTAGTCGCGGCGGTGGTCCTTGCGCAGCTGCAGTGACAGTTCCACGGCGTTGATGTCAGCCCACGTGAACGATTCGGGCAGGACGCCCACACGCATGGACGCCTCGCCAAGCTCGTTCAATGCTGCGGCCCGGGTGTTGCCATTGACCAGGATGCCCTGGTGAGTGATCAGTCCTGGGTCGTTCTGCCCGTATTCCTTCAGGCTCTCCTTGAGCTTGTCGAAGGCGGGGTCGCGCCGGTTCGGATCGGCCGGCTCCGCCTTCAGCAGCTCCTCAAGGTACTCCTGCCCTGTCTCGCTCCAGGGCTCGGCCTGAAGCGCCATGTCCTTCTTGGCGTCATGAGTCCGCTGCGCACGGATTCGGTGAGTGGCCGGGTTGTAATAGAGCCCCAACAGAGGCAGATCGATGACCTCGACATTGAGCGGCTGGCCGTTCCAGTCCACCGTCACGGTCTCCCGCGTGCCTCCGCGGTTCTTCACCTCTTCCAGGCGCTTCTTGATCAGTTCGTTGAACTCGGCCGCCTTCGGCGGCGGCGGGAATTCCTGCATGGTGTACCCCAACCCCTCTACTGGCTCTCGCCGCAAACCGCCTGCTTGACGGCCTCACGTGCCTCCGCCGGCAACGTCCGGTACGTTCCCCACAGCTTCTCAAGAAGGCTGTACGTGCGCTGGTCCGCGTCCATCCACTGAGCGAGCACCTTCCGCTCAACAGGACCGAGGCCGTCCACACTCCGCAGAAAGTCAGCCAGATCGGCCTCACTGCCCCGGTTCCCCACCCTGCACCGGTTGCATTCGGTGACCAACTGCCGCTCCGTGGAGCCATTAACGAGCTTCACGTGACGGCGCGCGATGTCCAGCTGAGCGGCTCCGCGGCCATCGTCAAAGGTCTCACCAGACCCCACTCCACAGCTGCGGCACAGATAGCTGTCGGCCCTCATCGTGTCGCTGCGCTGAGTAGCAGTCAGGCGGGTCTGCGGCTTCGCCTTCCCCTTGCCCGGCAACCACACCGGCTCTCCCTCTGCCACGAAGCGATGCTCGTTGCTGTGGAGACTCGGGTCCTCCCGGTTCGTGTCAATCACCCAGCCTGCCTCGCGGAGATCGCGCATGCGGCGGTCGATCTGTGCGATGCCGGGAAACGCCTCGCGCATGGCCTGCTTCGTGAACGGCTGTCCCTCGCCGACGACTTCTACGAGCCACCGGGCAACACGGACCTTGCTTCCGTACGATGTGTCCTGCCAGGACGGCACGTTCATAACGGCTCCACCCTTCTGCTGACAACAGAGCCCCCACTCGACCGCTGTGGAGGAACTACGGCGGCCGGTGCGTGGGTTCCATATCAGCGGCCCCGGCCCGCGATTGCGAGCAGACGGCAGAGTTTCCCGGACAAGCGCAACAATGGAATTTAGTCTTGCCCCCACTGGCACTACGACGAAGGCGGGGGCGCATGGTGCGGCAGGGACGTCGTGTGGCTGCGATTGACCCGGGGCTGCCCGCTGGCAACAGGAAGCTCGCCGAAGCGCTCCGGGCAATGCGACCGATGCTGCCGCCAGGCCTGGAGACCTACACTGCGATCGCCGCACAAGCCGCCAGAGATTGCAACAGCGAACGCTTGAGCAAGACGACCATCTCCCGCTATTTCAGCGGCAAGTTGATAGCGCCTGGATGGTTCATCTGCTGGTTACATGCAGCGATGCAGCTCGGACGGCACGCAGGCAACCCTCCCTCGCTCGAAGACCTGCTGACTCTGCAAAGGTCAGCAAACAATCCGACTGACTGCTCCGGATGCAACAGCCTCATTAGGGAACTCGGCCACAGCGAGGCGGAACGTCTGACGGCTACGAGCCGGAGATGGCATCTTGAGCGCGCCCTCGCCGAACGCCTGGACAGGGGCCGCAGAGCCGGTTCAGGAGCCGGCGACCAGGCTCGTCCGACATCACGCCGCAGGCCGCGCATTACCCTGCCGGTCCCCTATCACCGCGCGGACCGGCAGGATGAAGTGAACGACATCCGCGCCGCCGACTACATCACCGTGCGCGTATCCGAGCTTGCCAGCCAGCAGAATCACCATGAAGCCACCGCGACACTCAGCAATGCTGCCGCTGCGTTACCGCCAGCGGAGGTAGCAGCCGTGGTTGTCAGCCTGCGTAGCCGAGAAGTCAACGACGAGGCGGAGACCCTTCTTAAGGGGTACGCACGAGACCAGCCCGCCAACGACATCATGAGCCTCGCCTGCTGCCTTCTGAAGTACGGGCTCTTCTCTGATGCTGAAGTACTGCTCAGCGCGGCCGTCGAGTAGCTGCGGCAGAAGCCGGCCGGCTCGTCGAGAAGGAGTGACCGAACGTGCCTCCCCGCAGGCATAAGGTCGGGAGAGTTGTCCCCGCAGGGAGGTCATGGAGATGGTTCGGATTCCCACCGCAGCAGTAGCCGCCACCGGCCTTGTAGGCGGCTACGCCGTGGCCCGTTGGACGAAGCAGCGGGCGGTGGGCGGGGTTGCGCTGGCGGCGGCCGGGGCCGTGGCGGCGCGGGGGTGGCAGCAGAAGACAGGCAATGCGACAGCGGCTGCGCTGAGTGGGATGTACGTCGCCGCGTTTGCCGCGTCGCATCCGCTCGCGAAGAAGATCGGGGCGTGGCCGTCGGTGTGCGCGGTGGCGGGTGGGGTGGCCGCGGCGTCGTGGTGCGTGGCGGACCGCCGGAAGGCGTGACGCAGAAGGCGTGACGCGGTAGGTGTGACGCGGTAGGTGTGACCCGCGGAAGGCGTGACGTAGTAGGTGTGACTCACGGAAGGCGTGACGCGGAACGTGTCACGGCGGCGGCAGGATCTGTGGGGCACGGGGGCAACGGGGGCACGTGG
>NZ_SDIG01000236.1:0-7872 GCF_004122755.1 Streptomyces sp. TM32 | reverse complement strand
CACCCCCCGTCTCACAGTCCTCGGCACACTGCAACCGCACCCGCTGCCCCACCCCCGTCGACCGCCCTCCCGCTCACCGGCGAGGCGTGTCGGAACCGCCTCTGATCAGGCAGGATGCGTTGCTGGGCGGCCACTGTGAAATTCCTCTTCCCCGTTTTGTGCCGTAATTGTTAGGCTCGTGGTTTCGCCCACCTGTGAAGGCGCAAACCTTCCTGGTAGGGCGTTTGATTTATCCCCAGTACCGACGAGGAGCACCTGTGACCCAGACCAGCGAGAACGTCACCTGGCTTACCCAGGAGGCGTATGACCAGCTCAAGGCCGAGCTGGAGCACCTGTCTGGTCCCGCACGCGCCGAGATCACCGAAAAGATCGCGGCGGCCCGCGAGGAAGGTGACCTGAAGGAGAACGCCGGGTACCACGCGGCCAAGGAAGAGCAGGGCAAGCAAGAGCTTCGCGTCCGCCAGCTCACCCAGCTGCTGCAGACCGCGAAGGTCGGCGAGGCCCCCGCCGCGACCGGCGTCGTCGCTCCCGGCATGGTCGTCACCATCGCGTTCGACGGGGACCCGGACGACACGCTGTCGTTCCTTCTGGCCTCCCGGGAGTACGCGAGCTCGGACATCGAGACCTACTCCCCCCAGTCCCCTCTGGGTACCGGCGTGAACGGCAAGAAGGTCGGCGCCCAGGCGGAGTACGAGCTCCCCAACGGCAAGAAGGCGGCCGTGAAGATCCTCGACGCCAAGCCGTACTCCGGCTGAGGCCGGAGGCGCCCCACAGACGGTGAAGCGGCCCGGAGCGTGATGCTCCGGGCCGCTTCGCCGTGCCGTGCGCCATGACCGGGTGCGCCGCCGTCGTGTGCGCCGTGCCGTGCGCCGTGATCAGGCCGTGGCCGACCGGTACTTGCGGACGGCCAGTGTCCGGAAGACCGCGATGATCAGTACGGACCAGATCAGCGAGGCCAGCACCGGGTGGTCCATCGGCCAGGCTCCGGTCACCGACGCGGGCTCCCGGCTGCTGGTATTGCCGAACAGCAGCCGCGCCGCGGCCACCGTCGCACTGAACGGGTTCCATTCGGCGACATGCTGCAGGAACACCGGCATGCCGTTGACCGGGACGAACGCATTCGAGATGAAGGTCAGCGGGAAGAGCCAGATCAGCCCGCCCGACGTGGCCGCCTCCGGCGTCCGTACCGTCAGGCCGATGAGCGCGCCGATCCAGGAGAAGGCGTACCCGAGCAGGAGCAGCAGGGCGAAGCCGGCCAGCACGTCGAGGATGTTCTCGTGGGTGCGCCAGCCGATCAGCAGCGCGACGACCGCCACCACCACCAACGTCAGAGCGGTCTGTACGAGGTCGGCGAGGGTACGGCCGGTGAGCACCGCCCCGCGGGACATCGGCAGCGATCGGAACCGGTCGATGAGCCCCTTGTGCATGTCGTCGGCGATCCCGGCGCCGGCCCCCGCCGTGGCGAAGGTGACGGTCTGCGCGAAGATCCCGGCCATCAGGAACTCGCGATAGGCCTGGGCATCGCCCACCGGGGCGCCGGGGACGTTGATGGAGCCGCCGAAGACGTACGTGAACAGCACCACGAACATGATCGGCTGGATGAGCCCGAAGATCACGACTTCGGGTATGCGCAGCATCCGGATCAGATTGCGCTGGGCCACGACCAGGGAGTCGCGGATGGACCGGCTCACGCCACCGCGTGGCCGCACGGTCCGGACCGGGGCGCCCCCGGCCGCTTCGGTCACCGTGGTCACTTCACGCCCTCCCTGTCGCTCGTCACGCCCGCCTCCACGCCGGCCGTCCCGGCGCCCTTCCTGCCCCGCTTCTGCCGTCCGACGGCGCCCCCGCCCGCATCGTTCCGGCCCGCGCTCCCGTCGGTGCGCCCGTCACCCGCGCCGTCGCCTTCCCCGTCCTCGACGTGGTGCCCGGTCAGCGAGAGGAACACGTCGTCGAGGGTCGGGCGGCGCAGCCCGATGTCGTCGATCTCCACGCCGCGCAGGTCGAGTTCGCGGATGACCTCGGCGAGCAGCTTGGCGCCGCCCGTCACCGGGACCGTGAGCTTGCGGATGTGGGGGTCGACCGTGCCCTCGCCCTTGCCGAAGCCGCGCAGGACCTCGTCGGCGACGGTGAGGTGTGCGGAATCATGCACCACGACCTCGACGCGCTCGCCGCCGGTGCGCGCCTTGAGCTGGTCGGCGGTACCGCGGGCGATGACCTTGCCGTGGTCGACGACGCAGATGTCGTGCGCCAGCCGGTCGGCCTCCTCCAGGTACTGGGTGGTGAGCAGCAGGGTCGTGCCGCCCGCGACCAGTTCCTGGATGACGTCCCACAACTCCTGGCGGTTGCGCGGGTCCAGGCCCGTGGTCGGCTCGTCCATGAACATCACGGGCGGGCTGACGACCAGCGCGGCGGCCAGGTCGAGCCGGCGGCGCATCCCGCCGGAGTAGGTCTTGGCGGTGCGGTCGGCGGCGTCGCCGAGGTGAAAGCGTTCCAGCAGTTCGGCGGCTCGCCGCTTCGCCGCACGGCCGCTCATCTGGTAGAGCCGGCCGACCATCGTCAGGTTCTCGCGCCCGGTCAAATACTCGTCCACGGCGGCGAATTGGCCGGAGAGACCGATGGACCGCCGCACCTTGTCCGGGTGGGCGAGGACATCGATGCCGGCAACCACCGCCTTGCCGCGGTCGGGCTGGAGCAGGGTCGTCAGGACCCGTACGGCGGTGGTCTTCCCGGCCCCGTTCGGGCCGAGCAGTCCGAGGACTGTTCCTTCGGGAACGTCGAGGTCGACGCCGTCCAGTGCCCTCACGGCGCCGAAGGACTTCACCAGACCTTCGGCGTATATGGCGCCTGGCATAGGGGTACTCCCATGGCTTGGGTTAGTTCCAGGTCGAATATTACGGTTGGCGGCTTATGCCTGCTTCATGGCATTTGTCCACGACGGACACCACGACGCACCGGCATGCCCCGCACTCGCGATAGATGCTACGCCCAAACGCGATACATCGCGATACACATTTCGGCTTTCACGCCCCGAGGGGACCGCACCGGAGGGGCACCGGGCCCGGAAGGCGGCAGGAGCCCGGGGAAGGGGGCGGATGGAGGAACGAGGCGCAGCAGGCCCGGACGCCGAAGAGGCCGGGGTGGTGGGGGTGTCGGAGGACGGAAGCCCGGGCGATCGGAGAGACCGCGGCGCCCCGACCCCTGCCCCCAAGTGGCCGATAAAGGCCGATAAGGCTGATAAAGGCCGACGGGAACGGGGGTTTCGTCCATGCGTGAGGGGCGTCACGCTATACCCGTGACGCCCCTGTCTCACCCCAATTACGCCCGTACTTGCGCCCGCACGTGCCCCTTCACCACCAGGAGCGGTAATGCGCCCCCTGCCGCGCCGGAGCCGGGAGCCATAGGGGGCCGGGCCCGGGCTCACTCCGCGACGACGTACCCCGCCTCGCGCAGCGCCGTGCGCACCTCGTCGCAGTGCGCCGGACCCTTGGTCTCCAGATGCAGTTCCACCTCGACCTCGGTCAGCCCGAGCTGTGGATCCGTCCGCACGTGCCCGATGTCGAGGACGTTCGCATCGACCACCGACAGCACCCCGAGCAGCGTCGCCAGCGCACCCGGCCGGTCGGTGAGCCGCAGCCGCAGCGAGAGATAGCGCCCGCCGGCGGCCATGCCGTGCCGCAGGATGCGCTGCATCAACAGCGGATCCACATTGCCGCCGGACAGCACCGCGACCACCGGCCCCTCGAAGGACTCCGGGTCGGCGAGCAGCGCGGCCACCGGGCTCGCCCCGGCCGGCTCCACCACCAGCTTCGCCCGCTCCAGGCACAGCAGCAGCGCGCTGGAGAGCTGGTCCTCGGTGACCGTACGGACCTCGTCCACCAGTTCCTCGACCATCCCGAACGTCACCTCACCGGGGCGGCCCACCTTGATGCCGTCCGCCATGGTCGACAGCCCCTCGATCGCCACCGGCCGGCCGGCCGCCAGCGAGGGCGGATAGCAGGCCGCGCCCGCCGCCTGCACCCCGACGATCTTCACGTCCGGCCGCAGCGCCTTGACCGCGAGCGCCATCCCCGCGATCAGACCGCCGCCGCCGACCCCGACGACGATCGTCCGTACCTCCGGGCACTGTTCGAGGATCTCCAGGCCGACGGTGCCCTGACCGGCGATGATGTCGGGGTGATCGAAGGGGTGGATGAAGACCGCGCCGCTCTCTTGCGCGTACTCCTGCGCGGCGGCCAGCGTCTCGTCCACCACCTGGCCGTGCAGCCGCACCTCGGCGCCGTATTCGCGGGTCGCGGCGACCTTCGGCAGCGGGGCGCCGACGGGCATGAACACCGTCGAGCGCACCCCCAGCAGGGACGCCGCGAGCGCCACGCCCTGGGCGTGGTTGCCGGCGCTCGCGGCCACCACACCGGCCGCCCGCTGCTGCGCGGTGAGCCCGGCGATCCGGACATAGGCGCCACGGATCTTGAACGAGCCGGTGCGCTGGAGGTTCTCGCACTTGAGGTGGACGGGCGCGCCCACCAGCCCGGTCAGATAGCGGCTGCCCTCCATCGCGGTGGCCCGGGAGACACCGGAGAGCATCTTGTCCGCCTTGCGTACGTCATCAACCGTAATGGCGGGAAGTCGACCCCCGGCCACCGGAACCCCCGCGACCGGACCCTCGACGGCCGGACCCTCGGCACCGGGGGCGGCAGAGGACTCGTGTGACGTGCGCGGCGTGTGAGCGGCCATGCCGCCAGTCTTGCAGTGTGTCCACCTGAGGGCCTTTTCTGTCCGGCTGTCAGGACGGCACGGACGGCTGTGCGGCCCCGGGCACCGGACAGCCGCCCAGGGGTTACGGGGCGTTATCGGAATGGACAGCCCCGGTACGCTCCGCGCCGGGTCCGCGTACGCTGTCCTCCCATCCGTACGCACATCCATCGAAGCGAGCTCCCGGCCATGCCCACCTCTTCGGACATGACGACCCAAACCGACTCCGCTCTCCTGGACGCCCTCCAGCACCAAGTGGCCGTCTTCGCCCGCCGTGCAGAACAGAGCCGGCTCGGCGGCGTCGGGCAGGCGCGCAACTCCATGGACCGCGCCGCCTATCTGCTGCTCAACCGCCTGGATCAGGAAGGCCCGATGGGCGTCAAGGCCCTGGCGGCCGGCATGGGCATCGACTCCTCGACGGTCACCCGGCAGGTCGCCCCGCTGGTCGACTCCGGGCTGGTCAGCCGCGCCACCCACCCCGAGGACGGCCGGGCCGTCGTCCTCCAGCTGTCCGAGCGCGGCCAGGCCCGCCTGGACGAGGTGCGCACCTCGCGCCGTGCACTGATGGCCCTGGTGACGGAGCAGTGGTCCGAGACGGAGCGCGAGGAGTTCACCACGCTCCTGACGCGCTTCAACGCCTCCCTCGCCGACCTCACCGCGTCATTGGCACCGGCCGGCCCCACGTCCTGACGGCGTCCTGCCTCACGTCCTGACGGCGTCCTGCCCGACAGCCTGACCGGCGTCCGGCACCCCGCGTTCGCCGTCCGACGCGTCACCCGCCCGGCGCCCGCCCGGCGCCCGCCCGGCGCCCCTGGACGCCGCCTCGACGCCCTCCTGGGCCCCCGTTACCGTGACCGACCGCGGGCGTCACGCCTCTTGACCGGGTGGCCGCACTGCCGTGCTATAGGAGCCGAGGGTCGGGTGTCCGTCATCCGGGAGGCGTGGTGCGAGAGCGGCGACCGGCGCAGGAGCGCCGCCGCGCCCGGGAGTTCGAGTCGTTCGTGGCGGGCGCCGGGGGCCGGCTGCTGTACGCCGCCACCCTGCTGACCGGCGAGCCCGCCGCCCGTCCCGCCCCGGCCGCCGAGGAGTTGCTGCTCTGCGCCCTGTCGCGGACCTACGCCGCCTGGGACCGGCTGCGCGGCGACGATCCGTACGAGCGCACCCGCCGCGAGATGGCCACCCGCTTCACGCACACCGCGCGCAGGCACCGCCGGCCGCGCGGCGGTCTGCTGGACCGGCTGTCCCCGCAGGAGCGCCTGGTCCTCGTCCTGCGGCTGTACGAGGACGTGGCCGAGGAGCAGACCGCGGCCCAACTCGGCCTGCCCACCGAGCGGGTGCACGCCCTGTGCCTGCGGGCCGTCGCGGACCTGCGCAGCCGCCGGCGCCCCGAACCGCCGCCCGCCCCGGCACCGGAACCGTCGGCCCCATGAGCCTCCCGGATCCGCCCGACCGTCCCGGCCTCCCCGAGAGCCCGGGCACCCCCTGGGTCGCCGGCCTCCCCGATGTCCCCGGCCTGCCCGACCGCAAGGAGGCCGAGGTGCGGCGGATGCTGGCCGGGCCGTATCCGCTCGTACCGCCCGATCTGGCGGCCCGCGCGGCCGACCGCGGCCGCCGGCTGCTGGCCCACCGCACCCTGCTGCACCGCTTCGGCTGGCTGCTCGCCCTGCTCGCACTGGCGGCGCTGTGGTGGCTGGTCATGGACCGGCCCTGGCTGCCCCCGCCGGCCCACACCACCCCTCCGGTGGAGGGGTGGTGAACGGCGCCAGGGACGAGGGGCCGTCAGCCCAACGCCTGCGTGAGGTCGGCCAGCAGGTCGTCGACGGACTCGATGCCGACCGAGAGGCGCACCAGGTCGGCCGGGACCTCCAGCAGCGAACCGGCCGTCGAGGCGTGCGTCATCAGACCCGGGTGCTCGATCAGCGACTCGACACCGCCCAACGACTCCCCGAGCGTGAACAGCTTGGCCCGGTTGCAGACCTCCACCGCGGCCTGCTCGCCGCCCGCGACCCGGAACGACACCATGCCGCCGAAGGACCGCATCTGCTTGGTGGCGATCTCGTGGCCCGGGTGCTCGGCCAGCCCCGGGTAGTAGACCTGGGTCACCTTGTTGTGCGAGGTCAGCAGGTCCGCGATGCGTGCCGCGTTGGCGCTGTGCCGGTCCATACGGACGGCGAGCGTCTTGATGCCGCGCATCACCAGCCAGGCGTCGAAGGGGCCGGCGACCGCGCCCATCGCGTTCTGGTGGTAGGCGAGTTCCTCACCGAGCGCATCGTCGTTGACGACGAGGGCGCCGCCGACCACGTCCGAATGTCCGCCCATGTACTTGGTCGTGGAGTAGACGACCACGTCCGCGCCGAGGGCCAGCGGCTGCTGGAGGTACGGGCTGGCGAAGGTGTTGTCGACGACGAGCTTGACGTCGGCTTCCTGGGCGACGCCCGCCAGCGCCGAGATGTCGCTGATGCCGAGCAGCGGGTTGCTGGGCGTCTCCACCCAGATCGCCTTCGTACGGGGCCGCAGGGCGTCGCGTACGGCCTGCGGGTCGGAGGTGTCGGCGACCGACCACTCCACGCCCCACCGCTCGACGACCTTGGAGATGAGGCGGAACGTTCCGCCGTAGGCGTCGTTCGGGATGACGACATGGTCGCCGGGGACCAGCAGGGTCCGCAGCAGGCAGTCCTCCGCGGCGAGGCCGGAGGCGAAGGCGAGGCCGCGACGGCCGCCGTCCAGGGCCGCGAGGTTCTCCTCCAAGGCGGTACGGGTCGGATTGGCGCTGCGGCTGTACTCGTAGCCGCCGCGCAGCCCGCCCACCCCGTCCTGCTTGTAGGTGGACACCTGGTAGATGGGCGGTACCACCGCGCCGGTGGCCTCGTCAGGCTCTTGACCTGCGTGGATGGCAACGGTTTCAAAATGCTGTGGGTGTTGTTCGCTCATGCTGCCGAGCGTAGTCGGCCGGACGACCGAACTTTTCGGAACTTTCTGGTTGGCTGGATAGTGGATACCTACGAAAGGACCCGCACACCAGTTCCCGCCCCTTCCTGCCGGATACCGCCCCCCCCACAGCATTTTGAAACCGTTGCCATCCACGCAGGTCAAGAGCCTGACGAGGCCACCGGCGCGGTGGTA
>NZ_SDIG01000235.1:0-7894 GCF_004122755.1 Streptomyces sp. TM32 | reverse complement strand
CCCCCACCGGGCGGGGGTCGCTTTCCCGGACGGGAGGTGGTGGGCCGGAGGGGATGGGTGTTCGGACGTAAAGCGAAGCAGTCCGAACACCCACCCCCGGAGGCCCGCCACCGGCACCCACCACACACCACCGCGGCCCCCGCCCAACCACCACCCCGCCGAAGGCGAAAACGCACGGCGCCGCAGCCGAGTACGTACGCCGGGCCGCGAGGCAAAACGGCGCCGCAGCCGAGTACGTTCGCCGGGCCGCCAGGCTTCTACGTCAACATGAGGCCGATCCCTATCACCATCAACCCGGCTGCCGCGATCCGCGGCGCGCCGAACCGCTCCCGGAAGAACACCGCACCGATCGCCGCGCCGACGATGATCGAGGACTCGCGCAGTGCGGCGATGGGGGCGAGGGGGGCGCGGGTCTGGGCCCACAGGACCAGGCCGTAGGCGAAGACGGAGAGCACCCCGCCGGCCAGCCCGCGCAGTGCGACGGGGCGCAGCTCGGTGAGGAGTTGGCGGCGGCGGGTGGCCAGCGCGTAGGCGGGGATCACGATGCCTTCGAGGAGCATCAGCCAGGCGATGTAGCCGAGGGAGCTGCCGGAGGCGCGGACGCCCAGGCCGTCGACGGTGGTGTACGAGGCGATGGCCAGGCCGGTGGCGAGCGCGGCGATGATCGCCGGCCAGTGGGGGCGCGTGCCGGAGCCGCGGATGCCCCAGAGGGCGACGCCGACCAGACCCGCGGAGGCCAGTGCCACGCCGGCCAGTGCCCAGGCCCCGGGGACCTCATGGACGAAGATTGCGGCCAGGACGGTGACGACCAGCGGTGCGGTGCCCCGGGCGATGGGGTACATCTGACCGAACTCGCCCAGGCGGAACGACTGCATGAGCAGGGCCTGGTAGACGATGTGCAGCACGGCGGAGGCCAGGAGGTAGGGCCAGGCGCCGGCGGCGGGGAGCGGGGTGACGGCCGCCATGGCGAGGCCGCAGAGCGCACCGCCGCCGCCGACCAGGGTGAAGGCCAGCAGCTGATCGCGGATGCCGTGGGCGAGGGCGTTCCAGCTGGCGTGGGTGACAGCGGCCAGCAGGACGGCCGCGACGACGAGCGGCGTCACGAGGTGCGCTCGCGCACGTCCACGACACGGCCCTGGGCGTACTCGATCAGGGAAGCGGGGTCGAGCGGGAAGACGGTGTACGGGGTGCCGGCGGCGGCCCAGACCGTGTCGTGCGCGAGCAGCCCGCGGTCGGCGAGGACGCGGGTGCGGGTGAGGTGTCCGAAGGGCGGTACGCCGCCGATGGCGTAGCCGGTGGCTGCGCGAACGAGATCGGCGTCGGCGCGGCCGACCGTACCGGCGCCGAGTTCCGCGCGCAGGCGTTCCATGTCGACGCGTGCGGAGCCGTCCATGAGGACCAGCACCGGCTCACTGTCCGCGGTGAAGATCAGCGACTTGACGATCTGTGCGAGGTCACAGCCGACGGCCGCGGCGGCCTCGGCGGCGGTGCGGGTGGCCTCGGGGAAGCGGCGGACCTCGACGGTCAGGCCGAGTTCGGCGAGGGCCTCGGCGAATCGGGGGTGAGCCGGTGAGGGGGTGGCGGTCTCCCGGGGGGTCTCGGACGTGGAATCGCTCATGGCCCGCACGCTAGCGAAAGCTGTACGGGCCATGCGACCTTCTTTTGACCGATGAGACGAGGGGCACGCGGCCGTGCCCCCGCTGCCTCAGCCGGCGGTGAGCATCGCGCGGACCAGCGGGCCCGCGTTGGAGCCGCCGTGCCCGCTCGCCGGGACGACGGCCGCCGCGGCGAGGTCGTTGCGGTAGGCGGTGAACCAGGCGTTGGGCTTCTTCTGGTTGTCGACCTCGGCGGAGCCGGTCTTGGCGCCGATGTCACCGCTGACCCCGGCCATCGCCTGGGCGGCCGTCCCGGAGGTCGCGGTCAGCTTCATCAGCGACTTCAGACCGCTGAGGGTGGACGGCTTCATCGTGCGGGAGGCCTTGGCGAGCGTCCGGTTGTCCAGCGACGGCGCGACGATGTACGGCTGGTGGAAGGAGCCGGCCCGGACCGTCGCGGCGAGCGAGGCCACATTGAGCGGGTTCATCCGCACCCCGCCCTGCCCGATCAGCGAGGCCGCCATCTGGGCGTCGTGCTGCACCGGCACCGCGCCGTCGAAGGTGGGGATGCCGGTCTGCCAGTTCAGTCCGATGCCGAAGACGTCCCGGGCCTCGTTGGTCAGGTCGTCGTCCTTGAGGTCCTTGGCGTGCGAGATGAAGGCGTTGTTGCAGGAAGCGGCGAAGCTCTGCGCGAAGGTGCCGTGCTTGATCTCGGACTTGTCGAGGTTCTGGAACTTCCAGCCGCCGACGGTCACGTACTTGGGACACGGGTTCTGCTTGCCGGGCGAGGTCAGGCCCTTGTCCATGAGCAGCGCCGAGGTGACGATCTTCATCGTCGAGCCGGGGGCCAGCGACCCCTGGGTGGCCATGTTGAAGCCCTTTTCCGGGGCGTTGGCGATCGCCAGGATCTCACCGGTGCTGGGCTTGACCGCGGCCGCGGAGGCGGACTTCTTGCCCTTGACCGCCCGTTCCGCCGCCGACTGCATGGCGGCGTCGAGGGTGGTCTTGAGCGTGCCCGGCGTCCCCTTGGAGAGCACCTTCAGCGTCTTGTCGGGCAGCTGGTCGGCGGGCTTGGCGCTCTTGGCGCGCTGGATGAACAGCTCCACGCCGGGCTTGCCGTCGGTCTTGTCGCCGTACTTGTCGCGCAGGCTGTCCAGCACCCCGGCGAGTGCCGGATGCGCCTGGGGGGTCAGCGCGGCGCCATGGCGGTCCACAGCCTTGATCGGCGGCGCCTCGGCCTCGCCGGTCCGCAGCTGGTCGCCCTTGGCCAGGCCCGGGTGCAGCACCGTCGGCCGCCAGGCGACCTGCGGCTTCCCGGTGGTGGTGTCCCGCTGCACGGTCGCGGATGTGCGGTACGAGTAGGGCGCTTTGGTGCCCTTGTACTCGATCTGCGCGGAGACGGTGTACGGCACCTTCTCGCCGTCCGGCGTGCCGGGCGTCACTGTCATCTTGGAGAACTTCGCCTCCTTGCGGAGGGCCTCCATCGCGCTCTTGCAGGTCTCCGGACTGTCCGTCAGCCCGGCCGCCTTGGCGGTGTCGCCGGACTGCCAGGCGGACAGGAACTGCCGGGACGCCGTCTGTACTTCCTTGGCCGACAGCGGGCCGGTCGGGACCTTGGTCCCCTTGTCACCCGACTTGGCATCCGCCGACTTGACCTCGCGCGACGACGAGTCGTCCGAGCCGAACAGCGTCAGGCCGCCCACAACTCCCGCGACCAGGGCCACCGATCCGCCGATCAGCCCGTACATCACCTCACGGCGCATGCCACCCATTCCCTCCGAAGCGTCGTCCTTGAATACGCACACAAGAACGTGCCTCGCACTCTATGGGACACGGGGAGGCGGTGAGTCTCGATCCGGGCACGGTCCGGTGACGCACTGTTGTAAGCCTGTGACAGAACTGTCGAATAAGCCGGTTCACACCCAGGTGTCGAACCACATCCGGTGGTGCCAGGCGCTTTTGGGGATCGGCATACCCGTGTAGAGCGGATAGAAGTAGATGAAATTCCACACGATGAGGAGGACCAGGACACCGGCGCCCACCGCGCCGACCGTGCGGCGCCGCTCCGTTGAGCCCGGAGGCCCGATGAGCGCGCCGAGCATCATCGCCAGCGCCAGACACAGGAACGGGACGAACACCACCGCGTAGAAGAGGAAGATGGTCCGCTCCTGGTAGAGGAACCACGGCAGATAGCCGGCCGCGACCCCGCAGGCGATCGCCCCGGCCCGCCAGTCCCGCTTGAACAGCCAGCGGTAGAGCACGTAGAGCAGCGCGAAGCAGGCCGCCCACCACAGCAGGGGGGTGCCCAGCGCCAGCACCTCGCGGGCGCAGCCCTCGGCCGCCGTGCAGCCGTCCTGGCCGGCCTTGGGGTCCTCGTAGAAGTACGAGACCGGGCGGCCCAGGACCAGCCAGCTCCACGGGTTGGACTGGTAGGTGTGCGGGGTGGTCAGTCCGGTGTGGAAGGCGTAGACCTCGGTCTGGTAGTGCCACAGGCTGCGCAGCCAGTCCGGCAGCCAGGTCCAGGCGCCGGTACGGCCCTCCGGGGTGGTCGCCCAGTCGCGGTAGTAGCCGCCCTTGGTGGCGATCCAGCCGGACCAGGACGCGAGATAGGTGGCGAGGGCGAGGACGACCGTGGACCCGAACGCGGGCAGCACATCGCGGCGCAGCACCGACCGGAAGGGGCGGCGGGCACCGGCCGTACGGCGGGCCGCGACGTCCCACAGCACCGACATCAGGGCGAACGCGGCGAGGTAGTACAGGCCGTTCCACTTCGTCGCGGCGGACAGGCCCAGACACAGCCCCGCCGCGATCCGCCACGGCCGCCACCCCAGCCGCAGCCGGTCACCGACCGCCTCGTCCGGGCGGGCCGGGCCCGATGCCTCCCCGGCTTCACCGGCGAGCGGCAGCGCCGCCGCCAGCCGGGCCCGGGTGCGGTCCCGGTCCACCAGCAGGCAGCCGAACGCGGCCACCACCCAGAACATCACGATCAGGTCGAGGAGGGCGGTGCGGCTCATGACGAAGTGCAGCCCGTCGACCGCCAGCAGGGTCCCGGCCAGACAGCCCAGCGCCGTCGACCGCAGCAGCCGCCGGCCGATCCGGCAGACCAGCAGCACCGACAGCGTGCCGAGCAGCGCCACCATGAACCGCCAGCCGAAGGGGTTCATCCCGAAGGCCCACTCGCCCAGCGCGATCAGCCACTTGCCCATCGGCGGATGGACGACGTACGAGTGCTCCGGCGAGAGCAGCAGGTGCGGCGGATGCGCGACCAGCGCGTCATTGGCGTTCTTGGCCCAGGTGCCCTCGTAGCCGTACTGCAGCAGCGACCAGGCGTCCTTGGGGTAGTACGTCTCGTCGAATATCACCTTCCGCGGGCTGCCCAGGTTCCAGAACCGCAGCACCCCGGCGAACAGCGCCACCAGCAGCGGACCGGCCCAGCCCGACCAGCGCGCCAGCCGGGCCGCCGCGTCCGGGCCCGCGCCGAACACCGCCCACAGGCGGCCGCTCGGCTCGGGGAAGGGGGGCACCAGCCGCGTCCGGACATCGGCCTGCGGGCGGGCGGGGTACCCGAAGCGGCGCAGCCGCCGCCGCCACACGGGCGGCCGTCCGGCCGGCTCCGGGGCGTGCTGCGCGGCGGCGTCGGTCGCGGTGGTGTCACTCGTCACGCGGCCCATCGTAGGGAAGCCGCCTGTGGACCTGCGGGGAGCGCCACCGTGCGAACCGGCGGGTCGGGGCGCGGCGGCGTCCTGGGAGGATGGGCGGGTGACTGGAACGCTGGTACTTGCAGGGACGCCCATCGGCGAGATCGCGGACGCGCCGCCGCGGCTCGCCACCGAGCTGGCCGCCGCCGATGTGATCGCCGCCGAGGACACCCGGCGGCTGCGCCGGCTGACCCAGGCGCTGGACGTCCAGCCGTCCGGGCGGATCGTGTCGTACTTCGAGGGCAACGAGGCGGCCCGGACGCCCGAGCTGGCCGAGGCGCTGACCGGCGGGGCGCGGGTGCTCCTGGTCACCGACGCGGGGATGCCCTCCGTCTCCGACCCGGGCTACCGGCTGGTCGCCGCGGCCGTCGAGCGCGACATCAAGGTCACGGCCGTACCGGGCCCCAGCGCGGTGCTCACCGCGCTGGCCGTCTCCGGTCTGCCGGTGGACCGCTTCTGCTTCGAGGGGTTCCTGCCGCGCAAGGCGGGGGAGCGGCGCTCCCGGCTGCGCGAGGTCGAGGGCGAGCGGCGCACGCTGGTCTACTTCGAGGCGCCGCACCGCCTGGACGACACCCTGGCCGCGATGGCCGAGATCTTCGGCGCGGACCGGCGCGCCGCGGTCTGCCGCGAGCTGACCAAGACGTACGAGGAGGTCAAGCGCGGACCCCTGGGCGACCTCGCGTCCTGGGCGGCTGAGGGGGTACGCGGCGAGATCACGGTCGTCGTCGAGGGGGCGCCGGACACCGGGCCGCCGGAGCTGGGCGCCGAGGAACTGGTCCGCCGGGTGCGGGTCCGCGAGGAGGCCGGGGAGCGCCGCAAGGAGGCGATCGCCGCGGTCGCCGCGGACGCCGGGCTGCCCAAGCGGGAGGTCTTCGATGCGGTGGTCGCCGCAAAGACCGCGCAGAAGAACACTGCGAAAACCGACTCATCAGAAGGTAAATGACTGGCCTCGAAGGTAAAGGGTGTGGCTGCGCGATCGGGTGTTTTTCCTGCCGCCGGCCAAAACTGGGCCAATACGATAGAAGCACTACTGCGCTGTGGCCGGAAAAGGCGTTCCCTGGGTGAGGGGCGAACGGTTCCCCGAAGACCTTGTCCAGCGGACAAGAGGAGCGCACATGAGTGAGATCGCGAAGGCCACCGGCGTCACGACCAGCGAAGACCGCACCCTCTCCAGGCCCGAGGCCGCCGCACACGAGGCGTACTCCTTCGCCTGCATGAGGTGCGGCCATGGCTGGGAGCAGGCGTACGAAATAGTCCATCAGGTCGACGGCAAGGGCGATCAGCACGTCGTCTACTACGCCGACGGCGAGCGGGTCCCGTCGCCGCTGACCCACCCCTCCTGCCTGAACTGCGCCAGCAATGTCGTGCGCATCATGCGGTCGGGTCAGGTCTCGATGGTCTCCGACGCGATCGCGAACTTGCACCAGCGCCAGCCCGGCGGCGAGAAGCGGAAGGAACCGGCGCCCGCGGCGGACACCGGCGGCAGCGGCAGCACCGCCGAGGACACCGGCCGCCACCACTGGCACCTCTCCGACCTGCTGCACCCCTTCCAGCACCACCGCAAGTGAGGCCCGCGCCGCGGCCCTCGTAGGATCGCGGCCATGGCACCGCAGGACAAGGACACTCCGCCGCCGCTGCCCGCACCACTGCGGGTGGCGGCGGCGGATTCGCACACTCACCTGGACATGCAGGGCGGCACCGTCGACGAGGCGCTCGCCAAGGCCGCCTCGGTCGGGGTGACCACCGTCGTCCAGGTGGGCTGCGATCTGGCGGGTTCCCGGTGGGCCGCCGAGACCGCGGCTGCATACGACAGCGTGCACGCGACGGTGGCGCTGCACCCCAACGAGGCGCCCCGGATCGTGCTGGGGGACCCTGACGGCTGGTCGCGGCAGGGCGCCCGGGAAGCCGGTGGCGACGCCGCGCTCGACGCCGCGCTCGCCGGGATCGCCGAGCTGGCCGCGCTGCCGCAGGTGAGGGGCGTCGGCGAGACCGGCTTGGACTACTTCCGTACGGGTCCCGACGGCATGGCCGCCCAGGAGCGCTCCTTCCGCGCCCATATCGAGATCGCCAAGCGGCACGGCAAGGCCCTGGTCATCCACGACCGGGAGGCCCACGACGACGTGCTGCGGATCCTGCGCGAGGAAGGCGCCCCCGAACGGGTCGTCTTCCACTGCTACTCCGGTGACGCCGCGATGGCCGAGATCTGCGCCGCGGCCGGCTACTTCATGTCCTTCGCCGGCAACGTCACCTTCAAAAACGCCCGGGCGCTGCGGGAAGCCCTCGCCGTCGCCCCGCCCGAGCTGGTGCTCGTCGAGACCGACGCCCCCTTCCTCACCCCCGCGCCCTACCGCGGGCGGCCCAACGCCCCGTACCTCGTTCCGGTCACCCTGCGGGCGATGGCGGAGGTCAAGGGGATGACGGAAGACGCCCTGGCCACCGCCGTCGCGGCGAACACCGCGCGGGCCTTCGGCTACTGAGTGTCCGGCGGCCCGCGGCGGCGGGCCGCCGTCGGCCCCGCCCCACCGCGCCCTCGGCACGCACGCCGAGCTGGTGGAGCGCGCCGGCGACGGTGTCCGCAGTGGTCCACACCGTGCGGCGCTG
>NZ_SDIG01000024.1:0-62149 GCF_004122755.1 Streptomyces sp. TM32 | reverse complement strand
CGACCTCACCACTGTTGATCAGCAGACACCGCGCGGCGGGATGGTGGGCGCGCAGGTAGGCGGCGGTGGCCGTGGGCGCGGTCAGGATGTCGTCGGCACCGACCGGGAAGCCCTCCCGGACCAGACGTCCGGCGACCGCCGCGCGGGTCCGGGAGGTGGTGTTGGTGACCAGGACCAGTGGGAGATCCGCGGCGCGCAGCCGTTCCATCGCCTCGACCGCACCGGGCAGCGCTTTCCAGGAGACGGTGAGCACGCCGTCGATGTCGATCAGGACCGCTCCGATTCCTTTCATACGCCGACGGTAACCACGACCGGCCAGGGCCGCGGGCAGCGCGGGCCCGACTTGCGTGTCCCCCCGGGACGGTGTTAGTTCGAAGGTGAGGTGTGGACGCAGCTTCCGTCTCCCCTGGTAGGGGGTGCAACGTGCTGTTCACTGACCGCGCGGACGCGGGGTGCCGGCTGGCCGAGGCGCTGGGGCACCTGGAGGGGGAGGATCCCGTCGTACTGGGCCTGCCCCGAGGCGGGGTCCCGGTGGCCTTCCAGGTGGCGCGGGCGCTCCACGCACCGCTCGATGTGATCGTGGTCCGCAAGCTGGGCGTCCCCTACCAGCGCGAGCTGGGCTTCGGCGCCATCGGCGAGGGCGGCGTACGGGTGATCAGCGACGACATCGTCCGCCGCGGCCGGCTCACGGAGTCGGATCTGGCCTCCGTGGAACATGCCGAGGCGGCGGAACTCACGCGGCAGGCGGAGCGCTTCCGCGCCGGGCGGCAGCGGCTCCCGCTCGACGGCCGGACGGTGATCGTCGTGGACGACGGGGTCGCCACCGGTGCCACGGCGGCGGCCGCCTGCGAGGTGGCGCGGGCGCAGGGCGCGGCCCGGGTGGTGCTGGCGGTGCCCGTGGCGCCACCGGACGCGGCCGAGCGGCTGCGTACCGCCCTCGATGAATTCGTGTGTCTCTCCACCCCGTTCGCCTTCTCCGCCGTCGGCGAGTGGTACCGGGACTTCTCCCAGACCCCGGACGACGAGGTCGTCTCGCTGCTGGCGCAGGCCGCAGAGGGCCCCGAGGAATCCGCCAGCACGCCGGAGGGGCCGGCGGTGGACGAGGACGTGGAGCAGGAGGTGGCGATCGACGCCGCCGGGGTCCGTCTCACCGGGGACCTCATGGTGCCGGCGGGCGCCGAGGCGGTGGTGATGTTCGCGCACGGCTCGGGCAGCAGCCGCCACAGCCCGCGCAACCGGCTGGTCGCCGCGGCCCTGAACGACGCGGGCCTGGGCACCTTGCTCTTCGACCTGCTCACACCGGCGGAGGAGAACAACCGGGCGAAGGTCTTCGACATCGAAACCCTCGCCGGGCGGCTGGCGGACGCCACCGGTTGGCTGCGCGGCCGCACCGCGGGCCCGGTCGGCTACTTCGGGGCGAGCACCGGAGCCGCGGCGGCACTGCGGGCCGCCGCCGGCTCCGGCTCCGGCGCGGATGTCGGTGCGGTGGTCTCCCGCGGCGGCCGCCCCGACCTCGCCGGTCCGCACCTGTCCGGCGTACGGGCGCCGACGCTGCTGATCGTGGGCGGCAACGACACCATGGTCATCGAGCTCAACCGCGCGGCCCAGACGGCACTGCGCTGCGAGAACCAACTGGAGATCGTCCCCGGCGCCACCCACCTCTTCGAGGAACCCGGCGCCCTCCAGCAGGTCGCCGACCTCGCCCGGGACTGGTTCCTCACCCACCTGGTGAAGCAGGTGTAGCGCCCTCGGTCGGGCTCAATCGAGGGTGAGTTCGCCCATCTTGCTCCAGCCGTCCGCACCCTCGATGGTGGTGCTCACGATGTCGGGGGTGTGGCGCAGCAGCGGGCGCATCCGCTCGATCCCGGCGCGGAAGTGGTCGGAATTGACATGCGCTTCGGCCGCGTCGTCCTTGAATGCCTCGACCAGGACATAGGTGTTGGGGTCAGCAATGCTGCGGGACCATTCGAACCACAGGTTGCCGGGCTCGGCGCGGGTGGCGCGGGTGAAGGATTCGACGTGCTGCGGCCACTCGTCCGCGTATTCGGGCTTTACGGGGAACTTGACGACAATGAAGATCATCCAGCGATGATAGGTCACCTGGCGCAGGCATCCGTCACCCCGGGGGAGTCCGGGTCCCGGCCCCGGTCTCCGGGGTGCGGGTCAGCGATTTGACGAGCAGCACGCCCAGCACGATCAGTGCCACACCCAGCCATGTCGGTCCGGCGTCGAAGGCGAGCACGAGGATGCCCACCGGGGTCAGATAGCCCGCCAGCGGGATGAGCAGGCTGCTGACGGGGGGTTCCGGCGGACCGGGCACCTTCCGTCCCTGCCGTACCCGGGCCCGTACGACCTCCGGGTACCACTGGGTGAACCGCAGCGCGACGATAATGGCCGCGATCTGGATGACCCAGCCCGTCCACAGGTTATTGGAATTGTGCAGGACGAGGTCGCCGTAGGCGCCGGATATCGCCGCCACTCCGAATGCGGCACCCCATGCACCGGTGATGTAGTAATTGGTCCGCAGGAATGCCGGCTCGTGCCAGAGTTCCCGCGGCACCTGTTCCCTGGCGTACTGCAGGGTGAACGGCATCCGGACCGCCATGGATCCGAGGGCGATCACCAGCAGCGCGATGTTCGAGATTTCCCCGGAGTAGTTCTCCAGCCAGCGGTGGGTGCCCGCGGAGGCGGTGATGCCGATGACCGCCAACACCGCGAAGAAAACCACATCTGCCACTTCGAGGAGTTTGAAGGACGTGCCGGGACGGCGTACGCGGCCGACGATGACGATCGCCACGGCCAGCGCGAGGGCGATGCCGACCGCCAGCTCGTAGCGGCCCGGCCCGACGAGGACGGACATGGCGATCCAGGGCGCCATTCCGACGACGGGGCTGTCGAGAAACTGCGACAACCGCCCGTCGGCGGCGGTCTCCGTCCGGCCGGGTGACATGGCAGCAGCCCCTCCTCGGGTGCAACTCCTTTCACGTTAAACCGCCGCGGCGGCTCCCTCTACTCGGGCGCCGGGCGGCCCGGGAGGCGCGGCAGCCGGAGGAGTACGGACGGGTGCGGACGGGCCTTCGGCCTGGCGTGCGGGGCACCTCGGGGGTGGTTCAGGGACGGGTCAGGGCGATCCCGGACGGCAGCGCGGCGCGGACGCGCGATGCTGTCCGCATGAGGTCTTCTTCCGTGTTCCGCAAGGCAGTTGCCGTTCCCACCGCGCCGCTCCGGCGCCGTTCCGCGCTCAACTCCGGCCGCCTGCCGGGCTGGAGTGGAGGGTCGGGGCGGGGACCGGCGAAGCGGCCGCGTCCTCCGGACACGCGCGTGGGCTCCTGGTCTCCGCTGAGACGCGGAGGCCAGGAGCCCACGGGTGGCCCCTCGGCGGGAGCCGGTCACCGTCCCTGCTTCAGGACTGCGGCCGCTTGCCGTGGTTGGCACCGTTCTTGCGACGGGCCTTCTTCTTACGACGGCGCTTCGATGACATGGCGTCCCCTTCCTGACGTTCTCAGCGATATGTTTCGCCGCATTTCTACCACTTCACCACGGTATCCTGCCCGGCGATCACGGAGCCCCGTACCCGGCCCTACGCGGCTCATCCCGCCCCGAGGTGTGAATCACCCCACGACGTCCCTGCTCGGCGGGTGCGCGACGGCCTCACAGATCGGCCTCCTCCCCGAGGTAGATCCCGGCGAACGCCTTTGCCGCGGACTCGCTCCCCAGCAGCCGCCGCAGCCGCGCCCGCGCCGTGCCCGCCTGGAACCGGCCGCCGGACGAGGCGCCGTGCAGCACCTCCGAGAGCCACTGCGAGAACTCCAGGTACTGCCAGACCCGCCGCAGACATGCCTGCGAGTATCCGGCGAGACCGCTGTCGTCGCCCCGGTAGTGCGCGATCAGCGCATCACCGAGCAGCAGGGCGTCATGGATCGCGAGGTTCATCCCCTTCGCGGCGATCGGCGCGACCAGGTGCGCCGCGTCGCCCGCCAGGTACACACGGCCGTGCACCATGGGCTCCACCACGTAGTCGTGCATGTCCAGGACCACCTTCTCGATCAACGGCCCCTCGGTGAGCGGTGGGGCGCCGGCGGCGGCGAGCCGGATGTGCAGCTCGCTCCACACCCTGGAGTGCGACCAGTTGCCGGCGTCCTCGCCGGGCGCGACCTGGAGGTAGTAGCGGGTGACGTCGGGGCTGCGGGCCATATGGGCACCGAACCCGCGCTCATGGATGCCGAAGACCACACCGTCCGCGGACGGCGGCGCCTCGGCGAGCAGGGCGAGCCAGGCGACACCGTGGTCATGGCGGGTGAGGACCGCGCGGTCGGCGGGTATCGCCGCCCGGGTGACTCCGCGCGCGCCATCGCAGCCCGCGATGACATCGCAGGCCAGGTGGTGCCGGTCGCCGGTCGCCGGGTCGGTGTACGACACCGCCGGCCGCTCGCCGTCGATGTCGTGCAGCCGCACGTCCTGCACCCCGAAGCGCACGTCCCCGCCCGCCACATCGGCGTAGGAGGCGAGCAGGTCGGTGACCAACAGCGGCTGCGGATAGACGAAGTGACGCCGCCCCGACAGCTCCGCCGTCCGGACGGTGTGCCGCTTCCCGTCGAAGCGGAACTCGAACTCCCCCTGCGTGGCAGCCCGTTGGAGCAGCCGGTCGGCGAGCCCGTGCCGTTCCAGTGCCCGCACTGCCCACTCCTCCATGAACCCGGCCCGCGGCCGCTGCTCGATGAACTCCCTGCTCTCCGCCTCCAGCACCACACAGTCGACCCCGGCGGCGCGCAGCAGGTTCGCCACGGTGAGCCCGGCGGGGCCGGCACCGACGATGACGACGTCGGTTCGTGTGCGGAGGAGGGAGGTGGTGGAGGACACGCCGCGGGTTCCCTTCGGAGCGGGGAGAAAGATCGCAGGCAGTATGGCGGTTGGCGGCGCCGGGCGATCGGGCGCCCCGGCAATCGACCGATCATGACCTGCTGTCGCCGGGCGGACACGCTGCGTCGTTCCGGTGGCCCGGGTCTGCCGGGCGCGGGGGGCGGGACAGGTGTAAGGAAGAGATATGAGCGTCCGGCGCGGTCTCACCTCCTCCGGCCGACCCTGGCGGCTGGGCCGTGGGCTGATCGCCCTCCCGCTCCTGCTCATCGCGGTGATCACGGTGATCGACATCAATACCCCGACCACCATCCACCTGGGACCGTTCCTGGTGGCGGCGCCCGCGATCACCGCGTCGTTCGCCGGTGCCGGTGTCACCGGCGCGGTCGGGGTCCTCGCCGTGGGGGCCCAGGTCGTCATCGGCGAGCTGCACGGCGGTCTGCTCACACCGAACCATCAGGCCCAGATCGCCGCGCTCGTCGTGATCTCCGTCCTCGTCACGGTGTTCCGCTACCTCCGCGACCGACGCGAGCGGCAGCTGCACCAGGTGCGGTCGGTGGCAGCCGCGGCGCAGGAGGTGCTGCTGCGGCCGCTGCCCCACCGCGCCGGACGGCTGCGGATCGCGTCCACGTACCTCGCGGCGGAAGCCGAGGCCCAGATCGGCGGCGACCTGTATGCGGTGGTGCCCGCACCGGGCGCGACCCGGCTGGTCGTCGGCGATGTCCGCGGCAAGGGGATGGCCGCCGTCGGGGAGGCCGCGGTGCTGGTCGGGGCCTTCCGCGGGTCCGCGTACCGCAACCTTTCGCTGCCCGGCATCGTGGCGCACCTGGGAAATTCCGTGTACTGGAACACGACCCAGCTCGACGGCGCCGGGCCGGAATCCGCGGAGTCGTTCGTGACCGCCCTGGTCGTCGACGTCCGCAACGACGGCCCGTTCATCGAGATGGTGAACTGCGGGCATCCGCCGCCGCTGCGGCTGCGGAACGGCACCGTCGAGATCCTGGAGGTCGCCGAGCCCGCCCTCCCCCTGGGCCTGACCGCCCCCTCGGAGAGCGATTACCGGGTGGAGCGGTTCGGGTTTTCGCCCGGTGATCTGCTGCTGCTCTACACCGACGGTGTCATCGAGGCCAGGGACCGCTCCGGCACGTTCTATCCGCTGATCGACCGGCTCACGTCCTGGAACGAGACCGACCCCACGGCCCTGGTGCGCCGGCTCCACCACGATCTGCTCCGGTACGCCGGCGGCACCCTGGGCGACGACGCGGCCGCGATCGCGATCGCCGCACCACCCGGCGCCCCGGCGTAGCGGGCCCCGGCGCGGATCAACCCCGTCCGCTCAACACCCGTCCACTCAACCCCTGTCCACTCAACCCCTGTCCACTCAACCCCTGTCCGCTCACCCCTCGTCCGCCGGAAGCGGATTACGGCCCGCACCGCCGGACGAGTCCGGTCGGTCCACGGTGACCAGGAGCAGCGCTGCGACGATCAGCACGGCCTGCACGGCGAACGCGGACGACACCCCGACCCGGTCGGACAGTGCCCCCAGCGCCAGCGGTGCGGCCATGATCGCGGAGTTCACCACGAGTTGGTTGCGGGCGGCCGCGAGGTCGGAACGGTCCGGCGCGGCGGCAATGGCGTGCGAGAAGCTGAGCGGGAAGAGGTTGGCCACTCCCGCTCCCGCGATCAGCAGCGCGGCGCTGGACAGCACGAGCTCGTGCGAGGACCAGAAGACGCCGAGCCCCGCCGCGGTGAGCAGGAGGGAGCCGGCCAGCAACCGGGGCGCCCTGCCCTGGTCGTTGACCAGCCGGCTCCCCGCCGTACGCCCGATCAGGATGCCCACGGCGAAGAGGGTCATGAGGGTGGCGGCATGGCTGATGCTGAGGTCCAGGCGGCTCACCAGCAGGGGCGCTCCGTAGAAGACCGTCCCGAACTCGATGCCGGCCGCGGCGCCCAGAGCGGCGGAACGCAGCCAGAAGCGGCCGGGCAAGCGGCCTGGGCGCACGGTGCCCGCGGCGGGGCCCTCCTGGTCGGGCAAGGGCCTGCCCCGGCCCAGCGCGTAGAGGAGAGCGAGGGCGACGACCGGCAGCACCAGCCCCGCCCGCCAGCCGCTGTCGCTGCCGCCCAAGGAGCCGATCACGGCGGGGGCGAGCACCGCGGCCAGACTGGCGGTCGCGTTGGCCTCCACCAGCGCCCGGTCCCGGTGCGCGGAGTGGTGGACGGAGAGCAGGGCGAGGCTGGACGTCTGGAGCATCGGTCCGGTGAGGCCCAGCAGGGCCGTGGCGGCGAGGGTGAACGCGACCGTGTGGCCGACGGCGAGCAGGACGACGCCACCTGCGGTGCCGATCACGGACAGCCAGAACAGCCGGTGCCGGCCCAGGCGGCGCAGCGCCTGGGTGAAGAAGAGCCCGGACAGCACACTGCCGGCGGCGAACGTGGTGGAGTGCAGGCTCATGACCAGGTAGCTGAAGCCCAGGTCACGCCGGAGAAGGGTGAGGAAGGGGGCGAGGGCGTACAGGCAGTAGGCGTATGCCGCCAGGCTGGTGTACCCCAGGGCGGTGAGGCGATCACGCCGGAAGACCGGCCCGTCGCGGCGGGCGGAGAAGTCGCACGAGTCGGCCTCGACCGTCCCGCGAGGGGCGGTGGGGCCGCGTCGTCGCGGGACGGTCATAGGTCAACAGCCTCCGGCGACCGCGGGGATGACGGAGATCTTCGACCCGTCCGGGGTGACGGTCCCCAGGCTGTCGGCCCCGCGGATGTCCTCGTCCTCGACGTAGACGTTGATGAAGCGGCGCAACTTCCCGTCGTCGTCCAGGATGCGTGAGCAAATGCCCGGGAAATCGCCCTCAAGGGCGGTGAATGCCTCGCCGACGGTGCCCGTGTTCAGCGACACTTCTGCCGCGCCGGCGGTGTAGGAGCGCAGGACCGTGGGAATCCGGACTGTCACCGGCATGGTGAGCCCCCTTCTGTGTGGGTTGCCGTGGTCGGGGTCACCGGGTGGTGCCCCGCAGTGGAGCGAACTGCATGTCCTCCTGGCCCGCCACGTCGAGCACCGCCCCGGCCGCGTGCCGGCGGAACGACACCGCCTCGAAACCCGGGACGATGTGGCGCGCCCCGCCGGCCCGCAGGGGCGCCGGGTCGAGAGGGCTCACCGCGACGCAGGTGGCGCCGGCCGCGGTGGCCGCACGCACCCCGCCCGAGGTGTCCTCGAAGACCAGGCACTCGACGGGCGGGATGCCCAGCCGGCGGGCGGCCAGCAGGTAGCAGTCCGGCGCGGGCTTGCCACGGGCCGATTCGCCCCAGGTCACGGTGGTGCCGAAGAGGCCCGTCAGCCCGAGCGTCCGCAGCGCGCGGTCCGCTCGGGCTGCCGAGGCACCGGTGACGAGGGCCAGCGGTACGCCCGCGCCGGCCAGGTCGTGCACGAGTGCGGAGGCATGGGGCACCGGCGTGAAGGCAAGGTCGGGCTCGGACTCACGCACCCGGGTCAAGACCTTCGCCCGGTCCTGTTCGGCGAGCGGGGCGAACACCGTCTCGACGGTGTGCTCGGGGACGCAGCCGTACACGTGGGCCGCGAACTCCCCCTCGCTGATGGTCAGTCCGTACTCCGAGGCCAGCCCGTTCCACAGGTCGGCGACGGCTTGGTCCGTATCGACCAGGACGCCGTCCATGTCGAACAGCACGCCAGAAAACTGCACAGTGATACCTCCGGTATTGCCTTACTTGTCGAGCGGACCGACGAGGTCCTGATCGGCTGCCAGACGGCCGGCCTCCACCGCCAACCGCATGGACTCCGCGAGCTTGGTGGGTGAAGGAGCCTGCGCGACGGCGGTGTTGACGAGTACTGCGTCGGCACCGAGCTCCATCGCACGGACCACCTGGGCGGGAGTGCCCAGGCCGCCTTCCAGCACCACCGGTATGGAGACGGCAGCCATCGTCTCCCGCACCGCGCGCTCGTCGACCACGCCCCGGGCGCTGGCGACCGGCGAACACATGATGCGGACGGCGGCACAGCCGGCCTGCTCCAGGGCGACGGCCGTGGCGGGGTCGGGCAGGATGAACGGCAGGACGTCGAAGCCCTCCGCGATCAGCTCCGCTGCCGCCGTGACGGTCTGGGCGTTGTGCGGCAGGTTGTCCGAGGGGCGGACATCGAGCTTCATGATGTCGATGCCGTAGGAGTCCCGCAGCCGGCGCGCGGTGAGCAGAGCGTCCTGCTGGGAGCGGGCGAAGGACGTGGTCCCGATCCACACGTAGTCGTCGAGCCCGACGGCGTCGTCCAGGTCCGACATCAGCAGGCTGGGCTTGGTCTGTTCCAGGTCGAAGGTGGTGATGAAGACATCGCACGCCGCGCTGCGCAGGACCTCGCTGACGAGCGTGGGGTCGGTGTACTGCTCAATGCCAAGGATGAGCCGGGACCGGAATTCGCGGCCACGGAGGGAGAGCCAGGGATCAGTGGTAACAGCAGCACTTACGGCAGCCGTTGACATAAGTTCTCCTTTGGGGATCTGAAAGAGCAACGACATGGTTCGAGTGGAATCAGTGGCACCAAACTCTTCCGTTCACGAATGTGTGCGTCATACCGCGACCGCCGAACTCTCCACTCATCGAGTTGATGTCCGCGGTGTGAATCGACGGATGGATCTTGGGTCCGGGCACGCCCAACTGTCAACTGCCAAAAGCCGGTTGAGCTGACCGGCGCGGATCATTCCGGGACCGACCACACCCCTGTGAACTGCACGGATTGCGGGGTGGCCGGGCATGACAGGTACCGCTGGAGGATTCACCGCACCAAGCGGTCATCAAGGAATCGTGATCCAGCGGCTCCGGCCATTGCCCTGACCTGGGATTCATCTTCTGTTCACAGCTGACTTTCCGCCAGCGGCCGAAACCCCACCCCCATGTTGACCAAGAGAGTCCTCTCAATTGGCCGAATCCCTCTGCCGAATGCCATGCCGACACAGAGGTGAACGAATGATTCCGGACGCGTCGCGGATGCTGTCCATTCAGGGTGCCGCGGGCCATTTCCCTCCTTTCTCATAGGAAAGCCTCCCGGGCCTGTCCGCAAAGTCCCGCCCGGCCCGACAAGGCCTGACCCGCGACGCCTGACGCCCGACGTCTGGCCCGCACGCAGCGCCGGCGGTCGTACGGCACGACTCCCCCACGGCGCCCGTCACGAGGCCACACGGCTGCGCTCGCGCGCCGCTTCGTACCGCGCGGCCAGGTGCTCGCCCTGGCGGTAGGCGAACTGCCGGGCGCGGGACTCCAGCAGCGGATAGCCGGGCTGAGCCGTCATCTGTTCGGGGTGCTTTCTGTAGTGGTAGACGACGGTGGGCACCAGGGCACCACGGGCGGCACCCGTGACGCCGACCAGATAGGCGTAGTCCTCGCCCTGCGGGAGCGCGGCGTAGCCACCGCAGCCGCGGATGAGGTCCGTCCGTGCGAGCAGCGTCGTCGGTCCGAGGGGGATGGTGGCCTCCGGCGACCTCCAGTACCCCCACACCTCACCGGGGGCGTGGAAGCCAGGCGGCGTCGGGCAGTGCCAGGTGACCGTCGAGCCGTCCGGATGCAGGTCGGCCGACCAGCCCGCGGCCCAGCCGAGGGCGTGCGCGCGGGCGTGTGCCAGGCGCACCGACAGCGACCCCTCGGGGAGCAGATCGTCGTCGTCCGCCGTGGTGCACCACGGGGCGGAGACCTCGTTCAGTGCGAAGTTCCGCGCCGCGCCGGCGCCGACCGCCCGGGGGAGGTCGACCACGCGGACCCGGGGGTCCTCCCGGAGCCGGGCGGGCACCTCGGCCAACGGAACGCCGTCCAGGGAGACGAGCCACTCCCACGAGGTGTCCTGCCGGCACAGGCTCTCGTACAGCTCCATCAGGTAGGGGCGTCGCTCGGGCCGCAGACGGGTGGGCGTGATGACGGCGACGTCGGCAGGCGTAAGGGGCACGGCAGGAACTTCCTCGCGGCAAGGGACGGGGCGGGTGCGGGCGGACAGGAGGCTCATGCGGAGCGGTGCAGGAAGCCGGGGGCGCAGGCGGCACCCGGCCGCTGCTCCCAGGGCCCGAGAACGAACTCGGCGGGCAGCGTGGTCAGGTAGAGACCGTGCGGCAACGACTGCTGATAGGCGAGGAGTTCGCCGCCGGAGGCCGGCAGGGCGGGCGCCCGGGCCGCCGCGGCCGCGAGCAGCCCGGGGGCCGCGACGTGTTCGCCCTGCGGCCCGGTCCAGCGCAGCACGAGCATGCCGTGGCCCTCTCCGGGCTGCCGCTCGGGAAGGCCGGGGTGGGTCGGCCGGGCCCATCGGTGGACCTCGTCGAGGATCACCACGGGGTAGATCGCTCCGATTCCGTAGCAGGCGGCCTGTACCGCGTGCGCAGACAACTCCGCCTCCCTCTACAGGAGTTCGACGTGGGCGCGGGCGGGGGCGCTGCCGCGGGTGTCGAGCAGCAGAGGGGCGTGGTGCGCGATCTCGTCGAGGTCGTAGCAGCGGTGCTGTTGCAGCAGGATCACCAGGTCGGCCTCCATCAGCGCCTGCGGCAGATCGGGGGCGGCGGACACGGGGGCACCGTCGACCTCCCACTGGGACACATAGGGGTCATGGAAGGCGACGTGGGCGCCCAGCGCGCGCAGGCGCCGTGCCACGGGGCGGGCGCTGGTTTCGCGCTGGTCGGCGACGTCGGCCTTGTAGGTGACGCCGAGCAGCAGCACGCGGGCCCCGCTGAGGGTCTTGCCCGCCCGGTCGAGCAGTTGCTGCGCCCGCTCGACGACGTAGCGCGGCATCCGTGTGTTGATCTCCTGGGCGAGTTCCACCATTCTGAACGGATAGCCCAGGGTGCGGACCTTGTGGGCCAGGTAGTTGGGGTCGATGGGGATGCAGTGGCCGCCGACGCCCGGGCCGGGGCGGAACGCCTGGAAGCCGAAGGGCTTGGTGGACGCGCACGCGATCGCGTCCCACAGGTCGATCCCCAGCTCGTGGCAGAACACCGCCATCTCGTTGACCAGGGCGATGTTGACGTGCCGGTAGGTGTTCTCGATGAGCTTGGCCATCTCGGCCTCACGGGTGCCGCCGGCCTGGACCACGGTGTCGACGAACTTGCCGTAGAGGGCGCAGGCGGCGGCCGTGCAGTCCGGGGTGTACCCCCCGACGATCTTCGGGGTGTTCTTGATCCCGAAGTGCTTGTTGCCCGGATCGACGCGTTCCGGGGAGAAGGCCAGGTGGAAGTCGGTCCCCGCCCGCAGCCCCGAGCGCTCCAGGATCGGGCGCACCACTTCGTCGGTGGTGCCCGGGTAGGTGGTCGACTCCAGGACCACCAGCGTGCCGGGCCGTAACTGCCGGCTCACCGCGGCGCAGGCGGCCTCGACCATCGCCAGATCGGGGCCGCTGTGGGCGCTCAGCGGGGTCGGCACGCACACCACCACCGCGGCGGCGTCCGCGAGCACCCCCTCGTCGGCCGTGGCGGTGAAGCCGGCCGCGCGCATGGCGGCGACCTCGTCGTCGGCGACGTCACCGATGTGGGAGGTGCCCGCGGTGAGCCGCGCCACCGTTTCCGCGTCACGGTCCAGGCCGGTGACGGTGAGCCCGGATCTGCACGCCTCCAGCGCGAGCGGCAGTCCGACGTACCCCAGGCCGATGACGACCAAGTCACTGCGCACGGTTGTCCCTTTCTGATGCTTATCGACGGAGAAGCAGGTCTACGGGGAGGGCGCTCGGCTCACACCGTGCGGGCACGGGCGGCGAGCAGGGCAGCCAGCACGCTCGGCACGAGCAGCAGCCCGAAGGCGGCGACATAGCCGGCCAGACCGGTGGCGCCCGCGCCCAGTCCGGCGTGGAACAGCGCGGAGGCCAGGCCCATGACCGTGATCTGGCCCAGGTTCTGGGTGGTCTGCATCGCGCTGCTGGCGTAGCCCTGCCGGCCGGGCGGGCTGTGCGAGAGGGAGAGGAGGGTGAGCGAGGGGACGAGCAGGCCCATACCGACGGCGGCGAGGAGCATGGCCGAGGCGGCGGTGAGGGCGGGCAGCGCGGGCAGCGTGCCGGCCGTGGCGAGCGCGACCGCCGCCGCCAGCAGCAGCGCACCGGCCGCGACCAGGCGGTGGCGGGGGCAGCGCTCGTGCAGGCGGCCCTGCACCCACGAGGCACCGGCCCAGGCGATGGCCGCGCCCGTGAAGGCCAGGCCGGTCACCGCGGCGGGCACCCGCCGGACCGTGTCGAGCAACAGCGGAACGAAGGCCTCCAGGGTGAAGTACACACCTGACGCCAGCCCGCGCAGCAGCACCGTGGCGGGCAGGCCGCGCGCCGCACGCCAGGTGCCCGGCGGCAGCAGCCGGGTGGCGAACACCGCGAGCAGGGCGAGCCCCGCCGCCGTGCACACCAGATGGCGCAGGTCCCAGCCCGAAATGCCGTACTGCGCCAGCGCCGCGCCTCCGCTCACCGCCGCCGCGACGAGCAGGGCGGGGCGCGGCGTCCGCGCGTCCGGCGGCTCGGGCGCGGCCTGCCCGGAGCGGCTGCGCAGCATCGCCACGACGGCCGGCGCCGGCAGCAGGGTCAGCGCGGCCAGGCCGAAGAACACCGCGCGCCAGGACCACCAGGCGGCCACCAGTCCCGCCAGCGGAGGGCCGGCGAGCGACGGGACGATCCAGCAGGTGCTCATCAGCGCCAGGGCGCGGGGCCGCAGGCGGTCCGGGTAGGCCTGGCCGATGGCGGTGTTGATCGACACCGCGACCATCCCGCCCGCCACCCCGTCCAGGAAACGCCCGGCCGCCAGCTGCCAGATGGAGGTGCTGGTGGCCGAGACCAGCAGGGTGACCACCGCCAGGACCAGGCCCGCGGCCAGCGGGCGGCGCGCCCCCGCCCGGTCCGCCCAGCCGCCGCCGAGCACCCCACCGAGCAGGCTCGCGGCCACGAAGCAGCCCGCCACCATCGGATAGAGCGACACCCCGTCCAGGTCCTGTGCGGCCACCGGCAGGGTGGGCACCACCGCCAGCGCGGCGAACCCGGTCAGGAACATCACCCCGGCGAAGCTGGCCGTGGCGGCCGCGTACGTCCGGGAGAACAGCCCGTCCGCCGCGGCCTCGGCCCGGGCCGGCGCCTGCTCAGCCATCGCCGTCAGCCCGCCGCGGGCCGCCGGTGGCCGTGCCGTGGGTGTCGCAGGCGAGCCACTGGGCCAGCGCCCGCATACCGTCGAACAGCGAGGCCGAGCCCTGCCAGTGCAGCGCGGTGCCGATCAGATCCGTCGCCATGACCGGCTGCCGGGCCCCGGGGTCGGAGAGCCGTTCCCAGGGGGTGCGGCGGGCCACGACCGAGATCAGCTCGGCCAGCTCCTCCTCTTCGTACGTCCCTGAGGCGACGTGGAACACCGGGTGCTGCGGCCGTGCCGCCAGGACGGCGCCGACCGCGCCCGCCAAGTCCCGGTAGTCCACGACCTGGTGCTGCCGCTGCGGGCACAGGTACAGCGGCTTACGCGTCCACACCCGATGGATCCACTGCGCGGGCGTGGTGTCGGTGGGGGCGTGCGGCCCCACCGGCTGGGCCGGCCGCAGGACCTGCACCGGGATTCCGCTCCGCTCGCCCCACTGGCGGCACTGCTCCTCCTCGCGCCACCACGCCAGGGCGACAGGGTCGTGCGGCGGTCCCGTCAACGTCTCCTCCGTCACGACCTGCTCCCCGCTGCCGCGGTAGACCGCCGCGGAACCGGCGTAGACGAGCCGCTCCACCCCTGCCTCCTCCGCGGCCGCCAGCACGTCCGCCAGGCGGCCCGGAGCCGTGGCCGGGGAGCCCAGGTGCACCAGGTGCGCGACGCCGTCCAGGTCCTTGCCGGTCACGGGGTGCGGAAAATGCCCGGCGTGCCGCCCCACGTCACCCAGCAGCCGGGCCAGTTGCGGGCCGAAGCCGCCCTCGCCCCCGGTGACGGCGACCCGGGCGGCGGGCGCCTCCGCCGCAGGACCCGCGCCGCGGCTCCCGGCCCGGCGTCCCTCCTCCAACGCGGCCAGTCCCAAGTCCCTTACAGGAGGGACGAGTTCGTTCAGCTCCTCGGCGGTGAAGTCCTCACACAGACCGCCGGGTCCCAGCGATTCCATCACCGCCCGCGCCACCGACGGGTCCGGTGCCTCGGTCGTGAGGCCGGCCACGACGGTGCCGAGGGCGAACCCCGTCATCCACACCGCCCTCGCCACCTGCTCGGACAGCCGAGACGGCCCGGCCGCGGCGAAGGCCGCATGGCTGTGCTCCAGCAGGCCGATGCGCTGGAGGTACCGCTCGGTCTCGACGTACTCCCGCTCCGTCCCGTATTGGACCGCGCACCGGGCCTCGCCGTACTGGTAGAAGGGGACGACCGGAAAATCGGCGCAGTCGTACGTCGTGGGTCCGGCCGCCTCACTGGTGCAGTGGGCCGCCCGCCGCCACCCGTGGGTGCTGTTGCCGGCGATGCTGGGCACCTCTGTGTGGTCCACCGTGCTCGGTACGGACAGGCGCACGGGGACGCCGCATACGTTGAGGTAGCGCTGCATCACCACGTCGTAGGGCCAGCCGGCGCCGTGCTCGGCCGCGAACTGCGCGTATCCCCGGGCGACGTGGGCCGGGAGCAGCAACGCCAGGCAGGGCACGTGTTCCTGGAGCGCGTAGGCCCACTGCGCGCCCGTCAGGGCCGCCAGGCGCACCACGGCACCGTTGCGCCCTTCCCAGCCGGCGTAGAAGGCCACGGCCTCGTGCGGCACCGCCGCCGCGACGCGCTCCGCATGCGCGAAGAATCCCTCGGCGAGGACCACGTCGTCCTGCAGCACCAGATGGTGCGTGGCGTCCTGTGCCACGCAGCTCCACGCCGGATCGGCGGTGCGCAGCGCCGTCGGGGGCCCCTCGGGGTCGGGGTCCAGCACCACGGCCACCCGGCCCTGCGCGTCCCGGCCCGCGAGTAACCGGGCCGCCTCGGCCCGCCGGGGATGCGCCATCACCGCACCACTCAGCTTGACCGGCCCGTGCGTGAGCGCCGTCGAGGTGGCCGGATTCGACGCGGACGGATGGCTCAGGGGATCCATTGCACTACCTCGCAAGAGTAACTGGGGCGGCGAAAGGGGGGAAAGGGAAGGGAGAGCGGGGAGGATCTGTCGACGTCGCAGAGTTCGGAACGACGGCTTTCTTGATCCCACGTCAGCGATACCGGCCAGCGATGCCGGCAGCCGACAACAGTCTGAGACCTCGGCCGTAGACAGCAGTCAGAGGCCGACAGTCGGCGACGACATCGGAGATCTCCCGAACCGGCGCAGGAGAGACCACACAGACCCGCAGCAGCGCGTAAGTGGCCGCCGGGTCGCAGTCCGGGAAACTGCAAGACCACGGGAAAGGAAGAGCGACCCTCACCTACAGAGGTCGGAACTCACCGTGGACTGGGGCCACAGCTTTATGCACGGGGAAGCCGACGCCTCAGCCGCCGGAAGCGAACGCATCGACTCCCTCGACGACATCGGCGGCATCTGCGGCATCTGCGGCATCGGCATTGCGCACCATGCGTTCATTGTTCTCAAGGCCGTGATCCATGCCCTGTTCCCGCTCCAGCCGAATCATGTCGGCGGGGCGGTAATTGAGGATCCATGCGCGCCGGGTCCGGTCCGAGATGTTGCCGCGGGAGTAATGCAGCGTACCGCCGGCATGGGCGACTCCCTCGCCGAGTGACAACGGCACCGCGGTCGCGCCCGGTTCGTCCTCGGAGCAGTCGCATTCGATGTTGCGGCCGTCGCTGGTCGGCCGGTGGGGGCGAATGGGCTTCTGGTGCGAACCCCGGATGTACCACATGCAGCCGTTGTCCACCGTGGCGTCGTCGAGCGCAACCCAGATCGAGACCGCCCGGGTATCGGGCAGATCGATCCAGTAGGCCGCGTCCTGATGCCATGGGGTCGCCACCCCGGTGTGCGGCGCCTTGTGAATCAGCATGTCGAAGTCCAGCACGGCATCGTCGCCGATCAGTTCGCGTGCCATCGTCAACGCCCGGGAGTGCAGCGGCAGATCCTTCAGCGGTGCGTAGAGCGCCGAGGGCCACATGATCTGGGTGATGTTCTCCCGGACCCCCTCCCGCCGCGGAACATGGGAAGCGAGGTCGGAGCGCTTGTCGCCGCTTTCTATCTCACCGCTCAAGAGGCGGTCATAGATATTTCGGTAGGTTTCCACCTCGGCCATGGAGAGCAGCTCTCCGGTCAAGGCGAACCCGTCCTGCTGGAATACCTGCGTCCGTTCGAGATCAGTACTCAGCGCCATTGCGAGACCCTTTCTCGGCAGTTGCTTCCCCCGGCCGTGCCGACGTACCCGACCAGGGGTCGTGCGCATGAGAAGAACAGCGTCCATCACTATTTCGATGATCTTGATGGACGGAAGACATCAACTACGGAGGACATCAACTGGGGCCGGACGGCCGCAATCGAAGGGTGGGCGAGCCCCATCGAGGGGCAAGAATACGGAACAATCCAGGGGCCTGCCACGCATATGGCACAGGGCACCCGGCAAGTGTGAGCAAAAAACGGAATTTAATGTTCCAAGAACCTGACAACAACGGGAAGGCTTGGCCATTCCCCAACGAACCCCATCCAGCCCAATAGGCCCCCCGTTGGCAAGTTGATCTTCACAACGTCGAAAATTTTTGCATACGGATTTCGTGGCAGTCAAGCGGCCCCCACCCGCGCCCATTCCCGGAGAACGAGATGGGTAATTCTCTCAACTGTGGTGCCTGATGGGCGATTCGCCCGATTGGAAAAAACCAATCCACTGGCCCGGCTCAAGGTTTCTCCCTTTACGCCTGGACGACGGCTTCCCAACGCCCTCGACCGCCCGGAGCCGCCCTGGCCACGCATCCGGGTTTGGCTGGATAGTGCTCACCGAAGAGCCGGGTTTCGGCCGTCCGGTCGCCTTCATCAAGCACCGGAAGGACCTTTTCCGGTTTTAGATACACGGAAAGGCGCCCCGCTATCAGCGACCTTCCCTGCCGCCCCCTGCCCGCGCGCTCCGGCCACCCCCCAAACGTGACCCTGAGCACGGATGACACTCCGCCCCCGCACTCGCACCATGGGCAACACCCGCACCACGCCATGCCTGGGAGAACACAAGTACCCAGCGTGGACGGCTCCCTCCGCACGCCCCCACTCCCCCGGCTCTTTCCCACAGTGACGAGTTCGTCATGACATCGGAGCCACGAGCCACCCCCGCGGGCCGGTCGCCGAGCATCACCCCTCGCCTCGCGCGAAGCTCGGTGCACGGCCCTGTCCGTCCACAAGGAGAAGGCATGACAGGCGCCGAGACCGTCTCGCCCGACGGGCTGAACGTCCATGTGGCACACCGCCGGAACCCGTACGCGTACCTGCTCACCGACGATGAACTCGACGCGCTGCTCCTTGAGTTGGGACTCAAGCGGGCGGCTGCCATCTGGCGGAACCACACCGCGGGCGAGCGCGCGCCCCGCGGCGCCTACCCCCGGCCGATGATGGGCTTCGTCCTGATGGACGCCACCGCGGGGCCGTGGATACCGAACGACAGCGCGGTGCTGGGCGTGGTCGTCATCGGCGACCGCGGCCACGAGTACCTGCCGAACGCGGCGGCGAAGGCCGGCTGCCACCGCCGCCTGGGCCGCAACAACGGTGAGGCGGTGCACGTCGATCCGCACCGCCTCGGCTCCGGCAGTTTCCGGTACGGCCACTCAGCGGAGGTGCGCGGCCAGATCGTCGGCGCCAGCTCACAGTCCCCGGACCAGGACCTCCACGAAGCGGGGCAGCTGGCCGCCGATTTCGTCGCCGCCCTCGGCGAACGACACCTGGCCTGGGAGCACCGGCGCGGCCCGGAGGACTGGCTGTCCCCCGACAACGCGCCCGCTCCCGAGTACCGAGCCATGATCGACTGGTACTCGGGACGACCGTCCTGATGCCGCGTCATACCCTCTGAGGGGGCGGGCTGCGAAGCGGAGCCGACCTGCTCGGTCGCCGCTGCGGGGGGGCAGCGGCGACCGAACCGTCGGCCGTTTCCTCATGGGTCGGGGCTACGCACGGCCCGTGAGGCTGGCGAACACCACCAGGTTGTCGGGGTAGTAGTGCTTGCCCTGGTCGTACTCGCCGCTGCAGGTGATCAGGCGGAGGCCGGCGTGGTCGAGGTTCTTGTACACCTCCAGCGTGGGGAACTTGTTCTTCGGGTACTGGGCCACGCGGTCGACCGTGAACTTCGCCGTGCTCCCGTCCTGCCGGGTGACGTCGATGGTGTCACCGGCCTTCATCTTCGACAGCGCGTGGAACACCGCCGGCCTGCCGTTCCAGGTGACATGCCCCGCGATCACGGCCGGTCCCTGCGAGCCGGGCGTCGGCCCCGGCTCGTACCAGCCCGCCTTGTCGGGGTCCCGGGGTGTCTGCATGGATCCGTTCTTGTGCTGGCCCAGCGGCTCCAGCGGCGAGGAGACCTTGAGCGCGGGGATGGAGAGCCGCTCCGGGGCCGACTTCGGCATCGCGGCGGCGGCCTTCGCCCCGGCGTCTCCCCCGGGCGCCCCGTCCTGGGACGACTGACCGCCGCCCTGAGCCGGCTGCTGCTCCGCGGGGGCCGACCGGTCCGGCGGCGCATCCTGCCCCCCGCACCCGGCAAGGAGCACGGACGCCACTGCCGCGGCGAGCACACCTGCGGTGGCACGGCGCCCCCGGCGGCCTGCGGTGCCCACGGTGTCGTGACCCGGGCGCTTCACGCGGCACCCCCGTTGCTCCGCGAGTCGCGCCCCTCGAAGAGCCCGCTCCGCCGCCGCCGTACGAGGGTCAACGCGCCGGTCACGACCGCGACGGCCGCTCCCCCGACACCGATCATCGCGGCCGGCGTCCCCTTCTCCGCGACGGGCCCGGTGCCGGTCTCGACGCCGCCGACGGGGATGGATCCCACCGCGGCGCCCCGGACCTCACCGCAGTTGGTCGGGGCGGTGGCCTCCTGGGGGAGCTTGGGATCGAGTTCGCTCTTGCCCGCGCCGTCGAAGTCGTACTTGTTGTTGTTGTTGCGGTCGATGCCGTGCTGCACGATGTGCAGGTCCTTGATGTGGTCGACCACCGCCTGGGAGACGGGGATCGTGCGCTCGTAGGACAGCTTCCCCTGCGCGTCGGCCACCGGCATGCGGTCGACGGCGAGGCCACTGCCCATGGCATCGGTGGGCCCCTTGGTCGTGAGCGAGATGTTGATGTTGCCGTAGTCGACCGTGGCTTCGGTGTTGTTGATGACTCCGTCGCCGTTGGTGTCGGCGCTCGGGTCCGGGCAGTGGAAGTCATGGCCGTCGGTGGAGCCGTGGAGGTGCTGGGCGGAGGGCTGGCCGGGCACGTGCCCCTCGGACTCGATCTTCACGGTCAGCTGGTGGCCCTTGAGGCTGAGCATCGCCGTGCCCTTGGAGCCGGAGTTGTTCAGCTGCGACAGGTTGATCTGGTACGCGCCGTTGCCCTCGGCGACGGCCTGGGACGAGGCACCCGCGGTGAGGGCCAGTGCGGCGGGCAGAGCAACGAGTACGGCAAGTCGGCTGGTGCGCTTGGCTATCACGTTCGTTCCTTTTCCGGCGGCCTCCACGGAGGAGGGGGGACCGCACGTCGTCCGGGTTCGAAGCACCACCTCGGCGAGGCGGGAGCAACACCTCGGCGAGGCATCAGCCGTTATTCGGAGCGGCCGCCCGGGCGGATTGGTGGCGGGCGGAAAAAATCTGGTGACCGCCTGAGAGCCCCGGGCGAGCGGCGTTCGGCGGGCGGTCCCGGTCGGCGCTGACCAGCCGGAAGCCGACCTGCCGGAGTGTGAGCGGACGGGGAGCGGGGAGGCGCCCTGTCGGACCGAAGAGAGGCGGTGGAGCCATGATCTCCCCCGGCCCCGGCAACGGGCATTGGGTACGTACCCGTACCGAGGAAGACCGTGCGGCCTTCCTGACGGAGAAACGTGCGGAGCAGGAGCGGATGGTGCGCCCGGGTGTGGGTGCCGTGGTCATCCTCGTGGTAGCCGTGTGCCTTCTGGTCGCATGGCTGCTCTGGGCGATGTTCTGAGGGGCGGTCGACCCGACAGGCTGCCGGCGTCCGGTCCGCCGCCACGCCCCTTGCGCCGAACACTACGCACAGCCCGATGCCCCGCCCGGTGAGAACGGACGGGGCATCGGCATGCCGGGGCCACACGGGCCCCGGGTCGGCCTACATGAACCGGTTCGGCCTACTTGAACCAGTACCGGACGCCGTGGTGGCGGCTGCAGGTGCCGGAGAAGTGGCGGCTGTAGGACCAGGTGCCGTCCTTGCACTTGGCCATGACGCCTGCGGGGTGCCTGACGTGGGTGCCACAGGTGCCGGTGGTGTGGTGCGCGCAGCGGACGGTGGCGGCCTGCGCGGTGCCGGCGCCGAGGGTGACGGGTGCGACGACCGCAGTGGCAAGAGCGGCGGCGGCGACGGCACTTCGGATACGGCGTGCCGCACGGTGGGTGTTGAGCAAGATGCCCCCTGGTGGTTCCGGTTGGAGAGCCGAGCTTGGCGCGGTGACATACCGCCGGGCCGGAATATCCAGGAGTTGTAATGGATATGTGACCTTAGGGCGTAAATGGTCATTACGGGCAGGTGGGAGGGGAACGTCCCGCGATGGCTGTCCCTTGCGATATCGGCAGACAGAGCCCGGGGCGCCCGGCTGCGTTCGGGCTCCCCTCCAGCGGATGCCTCGCCAGCACGGGTGGCGGCGTCAGACCGCCGCCACCCGTGCTGCCGCTCGCGGCTGCCGGAGCGCCGAGCGCCGGCGCAGGGGTCAGCTGGGCGTGACGCGTCCGCGCCAGGCGCCGCTCTCGGTTCCCCTGTGCTCGATGTAGTGCTTGAAGCGCTGCATATCGCCCTTGACCCGCCGGGCGATGACACCCGTCATGTCCGCGGTCGTCTCCGCCACGCCACTGGGCTCGACATCCATCACGAGCTCCACCCGGGTGTGCGTGTCGTCCAGGCGCTGGAAGCGGACGAGGCCCTTCTGCCGGGTGTCGCCGCTGGTGGTGTGCCAGGCAATCCGGTCGTCGGGAAGCTGGTCGACGATTTCGGTGTCGAACTCCCTCCGGACGCCGCCAATCTTGGTGGTCCAGCGGTTGCGCAGGTCGTCGAGCTGGGTGATTTTCTCGACGCCTTCCATGAACTGCGGGAACTCCTCGAACTGCGTCCACTGGTTGTAGGCGGTGTGGACCGGGACGTCGACGTTCACCGTCTCCTTCACCATGCTCATAGTGACGCCTCCTCAGTGGCGACTCACATGGGTACGGGACCCGTGGCGCGTATTTCGCGCAGTGCTGCGGGTGCCCACCACGGCCTTCCCTAGTCACGGCCGTCGCAATTTCCGCCCTGACAGCAGCTCAGCGGTTTCCGCCCTGAGAGCAACTCAACCGCGGCAGTGGCCGGTTCTGACGTCCTTGCATGCGACGGTCCGCACGAGCATCAGAAGCACAAGGAGGCCGCGGCAGTCGCGGGGAGCGCCACGGCTTGCTACCGATCCGTGGAATGCGCCTGGCGGCGGGTGGCATCGAGGGTGCCCAGCAGGGTGAGCGCCTGGGCACTGGGGCTTCCTGCCTCTGCGTGGTACATCACGAGCTGCTGGGCGTGCGCTCCTCGAACGTCGAAGGACTGGTAGGTGAGTGACAGGGGTCCGACCTCGGGGTGGCGGAGTTCCTTGGTGCCGTGGTTCTTTCCGTGGACGGTCTGTGCCGTCCAGAGCGCGGCGAATTCCTCACTCGACGCGGCGAGGGTCCGTACGAGCGCGCGCAGGCGAGGATAGTGCGGGACGAGGCCGGTGGACTGGCGCAGGTGGGCCACGGTCGCCTCGGCCGCGCGGTGCCGGTGTGCGTAGAAGTCCCGGCCCGCGGGGTCGAGGAAGATCATCCGAGCCAGGTTGTCCGCGGTGTCGAACGGCGAGAACAGCGCGTCGGCCAGGGGGTTGGCCGCCAGGAGGTCCAGGGCCGGGTTGAGGACGAACGCCGGGGTGTGCGCGGAGCCGTCCAGGAGTTGTCGCAACATCGGGCCGACTGTCTCCTGCGGCTGCGCCCGGAAGCCGGCCGGCATGGTGTCCGCGAGCCGGTACAGGTGGTCGCGGGCCTCCTCGTCCATGCGCAGTGCGCCGCTGATCGCGTCGAGGACCTGCGGAGAAGGGCTGGATTCGCGTCCCTGTTCCAGACGGGCGTAGTAATCGGCGTTCATCCCGGCCAGGACGGCCACCTCCTCGCGGCGCAGCCCCGCCACCCGGCGTCGGCCGTAGGAGGTCAGCCCCGCGTCGCCCGGCAGCAGGCGGGCACGGTGCGCGCGCAGGAAGTCCCCGAGGTCGTTGCTCATGCCCGTCAGGCTAAGGGCCACCCCCCTGGTCATGCCTGGGTGTGCCGTGCCCAGGCACAGCCCGTTCTGGCTGTGCCCGCAGCCGCCGCCCAGACTCGGCTGCATCCACGACCCGGGCTTCCCTGCCGCGGGCGACATCAGGGACGACGTGCTCCCCCACGAGCACCTCGTTCTCCACCGGGAGGAACAGGCATGACGCAGCACACCAAGGTCGTCGCGATCACCGGTGCGAGCAGCGGTATCGGCGCGGCGACCGCACGCCGGCTGGCGGCCGACGGGCACCGGGTCCTTCTGGGCGCGCGCCGCGCCGATCGCCTGGAGCAACTGGCCGAAGAGATCACGAAGGAGGGCGGCACCGCGGCCTTCCGGCAGCTGGACGTCACCGACGGGGCGGACATGCAGGCCTTCGTCGACGTCGCTCACGCCGAGTTCGGCCGGATCGATGTCCTGGTGAGCAACGCGGGGGTGATGCCGCTGTCTCCGCTGGCGGCGACGCGGACCGACGAGTGGGACCGCATGATCGACGTGAACCTGCGCGGCGTCCTGCACGGGATCGCCGCCGCGCTGCCGGTGATGCGGGAACAGGGCGGCGGCCATTTCGTGCACCTCGCCTCCGTGGGCGCCTACGAGGTCTCGCCGACCGCCGCCGTCTACTGCGCCACCAAATTCGCTGTCCGCGCCCTCTCGGAAGGACTGCGCCAGGAATCCGCCGGAGACATCCGCGTCACCCTCGTCTCCCCGGGCGTAACGGAGTCCGAACTCGCCGACAGCATCTCCGATCCGGAAGCCCGGGAGGCGATGAAGACCTACCGCGCCGTGGCGCTGCCCGCCTCCGCCGTCGCGGACGCCATCGCGTACGCGCTCGCCCAGCCCCCGCAGGTCGACGTGAACGAAATCGTGGTCCGCCCCACCGCAAGCGCACAGTAGCCGGCCTCGCAGGAGCCGAACTGCGCGTCAGGAAGCGGCATCGGCGACACGGACGTCGCACGCATCGCCGGCCGTACCGTGCACGGAGCCATGTGGAACCTGATGTGCGGCGGGGGCGTGGCGGGCCGGGGACGGCCTCCGGGAGACGGGGCAGCGGGTCCGCCACGCCCCCGCCGGGCGTCAGGAGCGGCCCTTGCCCTTCAGGGAGTCCTTCATGCCCTGGAGGTTCTCCCGGGCGTCGCCCATCGCGCTCTGGGCCCTGCCCTTGGCCTCGTCCGCGCGGCCTTCGCCCTTCAGGCGCTCGTCGCCCATGGCCTTGCCGGCCTTCTGCTTGGCCTTGCCCTTCATCTTGTTCATGGCACCTTTGCCACCCATGTCGAACTCCTTCGTGCGGGGAGGGGAAAGCTTCGCCACCACGCTGCCGCAGGTCGTGGCGGGGCGCACCCGGAGTCGGCTGCTGGTGGGAACCGTCCCGCGGGCGCGGTCCGTCCTGTAGCCCCACTACGCGTCGGTGTCCCGGGCCACGACATGGGGGCGGGGCCGTGCGCCGTGACGCGTGCGGGTCACCTGAACGGCCGTCCCGGTTCGCCCTGTTCCCCGCGGCCCCCTAGCGTCGTACGACGCGGCGTGCCGTCTGCGCACCGCCGCCACAAGGGAGTCCGAGGGAGTCCGACATGCGGAGGCTCATCACCGTGCCGACTGTGCTGCTCGCCCTTGCCGCCGCGGGCTGCGGGGACGAGGCCGGCGAGGCGACGCCCGGGGCGTCGTCCGCCACGGGCAGCGGGCCGGGCGGCCGGGGCTCGGCGTCCCCGACCGTCCCCGGACAGCCCGTGGACTGCGGCGAGCTCGCCGACGCGCTGGGCCCGGAGGGCGATGTCACGCTCTTCGCGGATGCCGCGGCCGGTGGCACGGTGGGCTGCGCGGAGGCCCGCAAGGTGATGTCCGAGTTCTTCGTGCGGGCGCCGCGGGAGGCCGAGGACGACCGGGGCACCCTCGCCGTACGGGGCTGGCTCTGTCAGTACGAGAGCGGACCCACGGGCACCTGGGTCACGACCTGCCGCAAGGACAAGCGGGAGATGCACACGGAGGAGCCGTCCGGCCGGCACAGCGGCCCGTCCGAGCAGCCCGGCGAGCCGGACGCCCCGGACGGCTCGCAACTGCCCACCCTCCCCGAGGAACCCTCCGACCCGATGGACGAGCCGTCGACGGAGGAGCTGTAGTGCCCTGCGCAAGCCCGGCCGCGAGTCCTCAGGGCTGCTCCGCCGGCGGCTCCTCCCCCATTCCCTGGAACCACGTCGGCCCCGCCTCCAGCGCCCGCTTGATGCGGGTCAACGCGTACTCCTTGAGTTCCGGGAGGGCGTCCACCGCGAACCAGCCCACCTCCAGCGACTCGTCGTCGTTCACCCTCGCCTCGCCGCCGATCGCACGGCAGCGCAGCGTCACGTCCATGAACTGGCAGACGTCCCCGTTGGGGTAGTGGGTGGGCGGCATGGTCTCGATGAGCACCACGGCCTCGGGGACGACCCGCACCGCGGTCTCCTCGTAGACCTCGCGCACCGCGGTCTCGGCCGGCTGCTCGCCGGGCTCGGGGATGCCGCCGATCACCGACCAGCCACCGGTGTCGGCCCGCTTGCCCAGCAGGACACGGCCCCGCTCGTCAAAGACCACCGCGCTGACCCCGGGCAGCCACAGCAGCTGCCGGCCGATGGAGGTCCGCAGGTCACGGATGAAATCGGGAGTTGCCATCCTCCGACCCTACGGGAGATCCCCCGAGAGCTCCTGAGGTGATGTGCACCTGCCGCATCCGCCCGCCCGTGCCGCGCTCAGGCGCCCGCCGGGGTCCCCTTGCGCGGACGGAGCCGGCCACGGATGACGCGCACGGCGACCTCCGCGTCGTCGACGGTGATGGTGAACGTGCGCCCGTCGCCGAGCTGGAGGATCACGCCCTCACCGCGGCGGACCACCACGGCCGTGCCCTGTTCGGGGCGCCAGCGGTAACCCCAGCCGCCCCAGTGGCGGGGCGTGACCTGCGGTGCGAAGTCGGCGCCGACGACAGTGTCGAGGGGGATCCGGCGGCGCGGCACCCCTATGTGGCCGCACCGCACTTCCAGGCACTCCTTGTCGACGCGCACCGCGACATGGACGAAGGCGAGCGTGCCGAAGAGCACCAGCAGGCCGGCCGCGACACAGCCGACCACCGACATCACCAGCGGCGCCCGGCCGGAGGTCCAGCTGCTGTCGACGGCGAGTTCGATGCCCAGGGCCAGACAGGCGGCGCCGATCGCGGCCAGCAGCCACTGGATGCGATTGGTGGCGCTGCCGTGCCAGACCTCCGGGAGCTCCGCGTGGGAACCGCCGACGGGGCGCGCCGGGCCGTCTGCGCCGTCGGTGGGGCCATGGCTGTCGGGGGCGGCTGCCCCCTCGTGGGGGTGGTCCCTCATGAGACGCAGCGTACGCGTCTTTGCACCCAGGGGCAGCGCATCGGACGCGTCGTTCGCGGACCGGGTTGCGGTGCGCGCGACCTCGCCCGGCGTCAGCGGCGGGCGGTGGCGGCGGCCCCGTCGGCCGCCGGGGATCCCGCGGCGTCGTCCGTACGGCTCCGGGCGAGCAGCCGGCCCTCGGCGTAGACGAGCGCCGTGGCCGGGAGGGCTGCGGGGCGGCCGCTGAGGATCACGCCGAGCGTGCCGGTCGGGGCGGCGGCCGGCGCCGGCTCGGCTCCGATACGGCGCAGCGCCTGGGCGGCGACCGCCTCGGCGGAGCCGTGCAGCACGAGTGCGGGGGCGCCGGCCTGCTGGACGGCGGCACGGATGCGCTCACCGACCAGCTCGTAGTGGGTGCAGCCCAGGACGACGGCACGTACGTCCCGGGGGGTGCGCTGCGCGGCGGCCGCGATGGCGGCGTCGATGGCGGCCTCGTCGGCCTCCTGGACCGCGTCGGCGAGCCCCGGGCAGGGCACGCCGGTGACGTCCACGCCCTGCCCGAACCGGTCGATCAGCTCCCGCTGGTAGGGGCTGCCGGTGGTGGCGGGGGTGGCCCAGATGGCGACCGGGCCGCCGCCGGCCGCGGCGGGCTTGATGGCCGGGACGGTGCCGATGACCGGGATGCCGGGTTCGAGCGCGGCACGGAGGGCCGGCAGGGCGTGCACCGATGCGGTGTTGCAGGCGACGATCAGGGCGTCGGGCCGGTGCGCGGCCGCGGCCCGGGCCACCGCCAGCGCATGGGCGGCGACGTCGTCGGGGGTACGGGGCCCCCAGGGCATTCCGTCGGGGTCGGAGGAGAGCACCAGATCCGCGTCCGGCCGCAGTCGCCGCATGGCGGCGGCCGTCGGAAGCAGCCCATTCCCGGAGTCCATCAGCGCGATCTTCACCCGGACACTTTACTCAGCCGGACGTCCGTCTTGTCATACCGGGCAGGGACAGGAGGCTGTCCGGCGCGGGCGACCCATGGCGTTCAGGCCGTTCTCGCGGGGGCGCCACGCCGGGGGCTCCGGGCCGATCGCCGCGGTGCGTGGGGTGTGGTGCGGCAGACTGCGATGCCGTGGGAGCGATGGAGTGGATCGGTGCCGGGTCGCTGCTGGCCTGGGTGTGGCTGCTGCTGGGGCAGGGCTTCTTCTGGCGGACGGACGTCCGGCTGCCGGCCCGCCGGGATCCCGAGCGCTGGCCGTCGGTCGCGGTGGTGGTCCCGGCGCGGGACGAGGCCGCGGTGCTGCCGGACAGCCTGCCGTCGCTGCTCGGGCAGAAGTACCCGGGCCGGGCCGAGGTGTTCCTGGTCGACGACGGCAGTACGGACGGGACCGGCGCGCGCGCCCGGGAGCTGGCGGCGGCGCGGGGCGGGCTGCCGCTGACGGTGTCCTCGCCCGGCGAGCCCGGACCGGGGTGGACGGGGAAGCTGTGGGCGCTGCGGCACGGCATGGCGCTGGCGCGCGAGCGCGTGGAGCCGGAGTATCTGCTGCTGACCGACGCGGACATCGCACACGAACCGGACAGTTTGCGGGAGTTGGTGGCGGCGGCCCGGTCGGCGGAGCTGGATCTGGTGTCACAGATGGCGCGGCTGCGGGTGGTGACGCACTGGGAGCGGCTGATCGTCCCGGCGTTCGTGTACTTCTTCGGGCAGCTGTATCCCTTCCGGTGGGTCAACCGCCCCGGGGCGCGGACCGCGGCGGCGGCCGGCGGCTGTGTGCTGCTGCGACGGGAGGCCGCGGAGCGGGCGGGCATCCCGGAGACGATCCGGCATGCGGTGATCGACGATGTGACGCTGGCCCGTGCGGTCAAGCGGTCCGGCTCGGGCACCGGCGTCACGGGCGGGGCCCCCGCGGCCGGCATCCGGCGGAGATTCGGCCCGGGACGCCGCCGGGCGGCTGGCGGGAGGATCTGGCTGGGGCTGGGGGACCGGGTGGCCAGCGTGCGGCCGTATCCGCAGCCGGCCGATCTGTGGCGGATGGTCTCGCGCAGCGCGTACGCCCAACTGCGGCACCGGCCGCTGCTGTTGCTCGGCACGGTGCTCGGCCTGACGCTGGTGTACCTCGTACCGCCCGTCGCGCTGGTGGCCGGGGCGGCCGGTGGCGATGCGGCGACGGCTGCGCTGGGCGGGGCGGCCTGGGCGGTGATGTGCGGGACGTATCTGCCGATGCTGCGCCATTACGGGCAGCCGTGGTGGACGGCTCCGCTGCTGCCCTTCACCGCGCTGCTGTATCTGCTGATGACGGTGGACTCGGCGGTGCAGCACCACCGGGGGCGCGGCGCGGCATGGAAGGGCCGGACGTACCCGAAGCCCTGAGCGCCGCCCCCGGTGCGCCGGTCACTTCCTGGCCGGTGACCAGTCCAGGCCCCAGCCGTAGGCCTGGTCGACGGTCCGCTGCGGGCTGACGCCGGGCGCGGGCACGAGGTAGCGGGCCTCGCGCTGGACGACGAGTTCGCTGCCGGTGTTCGTGATGAGGGCCAGCGCGCAGACGTTGGAGGGCACCGTGCAGGCGTCGAGCGAGAACTCGACCGGGGCGCCGTACTGAGGCTGGAGGGTGACCGTCGCGCTCAGGCCCTCGAAGCTGCGGGCGCCCGCGTAGACGGTGACGAAGATCAGGATGCGCTTGATCCGGGCCTGGTGGTCGAGGTTGATGGTCAGGTTCTCGCCGGTGGTGACGGCGCCGGTGCGGTCGTCGCCGTCGAGCTGGATGTACGGCGGGGCGTGCAGGGCACCGAAGTTGTTGCCGAGCGGATGGACCACCCCGGCGGCGCCGTCGGTGAGTTCGTACAGCGCGCACAGGTCCAGGTCGAGCTCACCGGACGGGGGCAGCAGTGCGCCGCGGGCGCCCATGGCCTGCAGGGCCTTGCGGCCGAGGGTCTTGCCCAGCCGCTTGCCCGCCGTGCCGCTGCTCCAGTTGAGGTTCACCCGCATCGCCCCGGAGGTGCCTCCCTGCTTGGTCAGCGAGACGGCGGGCGCCGCCTTCGTGAGCGTCACCTTGGTCAGCCGGACGGGCGGGGGCACCGGGGCGGGGGCAGGCTGCCCCGGTGGCGGCGGAACGGATGTCACCGGCTGGCCCGTCGGCACGGGAGGCGCGGGCGGCATGGGAGGCGGCGCCGCGGGGGGCGCGGGCGCCATGGCCGGGGGCGCGGCGTGCGGCGTCGCGACAGAGTCGGGCGACGGAACGGCCGGGGCGGGCAGGGGCTGCGGAGCCGCGGGCTCCTCGACGCTGATGCCGAAGTCGGTGGCCAGGCCGGCGAGACCGGTGTCGTAGCCCTGCCCCACCGCGCGGAACTTCCAGGCGCCCTGGCGGCGGTAGAGCTCGCCGAGCACGAAGGCGGTCTCCGGGCCGGCGTCCCGGCTGTCGAAGCGGGCGAGCTCGGCGCCGCCCGCGGCGTCCAGCACCCGGATGTGCAGCCCGGGGACGCTGCCGAAGGTGCCGCCGTCGGCGGAGGCGGCGAGCACCACGGTGTCCACGGCGGGTTCGACGGCGGCCAGCTCCACGGTGAGGCTGTCGGTCAGCGCGTCGCCGGCCGGACGCTTGCCCTCGTGGCGTACGGCACCGGAGCGGTGCGTGGCCTGGTTGTAGAAGACGAAGTCGCCGTCGTCGCGGACCTTTCCGGACACCAGCAGCAGCGCGGAGGCGTCCACGTCCGGCGTCCCCGGGGCGGCCTGCCACCCCAGCTCCACCCGGACCGCCGCGGCCGGGACCGGAACATTGCTGCCCTTGAGCATCGACATCGCCGCGCCTTCCTCTCGTCCGCCGCACCCGTCGGTGGTGGCACCCCCCAACCTACGTGGCCCGAACCGTTCCGAACGCCCCTTGTTCACCTGCGAGGAGCGGGGTCTTTACACGATTCCTACGGGCGATCGCGACCGATTTCCACACGTTCACTCGCATTGGCGCTGCGCAGCCACTCCGAACACGCAAAACAACCCCCTTTCCAGACTCCCCAATCGGCACATCGTGGGCTTAACTTATGAAGCATGACCTCCCCCCGCTCTACCTACGGCGGCGGCTACTACGCTTCGCCTTCCTTCCCGGACACTCCGATCTACGACAGCCTCGTCGCAGAGCGCGGCACGCCGCAGATCGCCCCGATCCGGGTGAACCCGTCCCCTTACGACACGGGCTCGTCGTATGTGCCGGCGCTGCCGGCACTTCCGGCACTGCCGGCCGCGCCCTCCCAGCCGTCTCCCCTGCAGGGCTACCCGGGCGCAGCCGCTCAGCCGGTCGCCCCGCTGCAGCAGGCGCCGGCACCGTACATCCCGCAGCAGGCGGGCGTCCGCGGCCATCCGTCCCCGCCACAGCAGCAGCCCCAGCGCCCGCCCATGGGCACGGGGTACGAGGCGATGCGGCCGGCCGCTCCGGTGGCGCCGCGGCCCGCCTCGCCGTACGACGACCCCTACGGCCGCCCGTATCCGCGGGGGTACTGACCTGGCCGATCGGTCAACTGTCCGAGGCGGCTGGCAGGATGGATGGCATGCCGAAGCCTGCACTCCGTTCGATCCATCTCTACCCGGTCAAGTCCATTGCGGGGTCCGGTCCCGGCGAGGCGGTCGTGGAGCCCTGGGGGCTCGCCGGGGACCGGCGCTGGCTGCTGGTCGATGCCCGGCGCAGGCAGCTCACCCAACGGCAGCAGCCGACCCTGGCATTGGCGCATGCCCAGGAGCTGCCGGGTGGCGCCCTGCGCCTCACCGCGCCCGGGCGGCAGCCGTTGACGGTCGAGGTGCCCGCCTCAGGGGAGACGCTCCCGGTCGAGGTCTGGAAGGACGAGGTCGAGGCGGTGCCCGCGGCACCGGAAGCGGCCGAGTGGTTCGGCGGGTATCTGGGCGTCGAGTGCCGGCTGGTGTATCTCGACGCCCCGGAGAAGCGCCGCCCGGTGGCGCCGGATTTCAGCGCGCCCGGTGACACGGTCAGCTTCGCCGACGGCTTCCCGCTGCTGCTGACGACCAGCTCGTCGCTGGACGCCCTCAACTCCCTCATCGCGCAGGGCGACCATGCCGACGAGGGGCCGCTGCCCATGAACCGCTTCCGGCCCAATGTGGTGGTGGACGGCACTGCTCCCTGGGCGGAGGACGACTGGCGGCGGGTCCGCATCGGCGAAGTCGTCTTCCAGGTGGTCAAGCCCTGCGCACGCTGCGTGGTCACGACCACCGACCAGCGCACCGCCGAGCGCGGCAAGGAGCCGCTGCGCACCCTCGCCCGTCACCGCCGCTTCGGCGACCAGCTGGTCTTCGGCCAGAATCTGATACCGCGCGGGGTCGGCACGATCCGTATCGGCGACCCGTTCGAGGTACTCGACTGACCGGGCGGGCCACCCGCGGGCGCCCCGGCCGTCAGCCGGCCGCCGTCAGCCCGTCGATCATGCGGTCGAGGAGGCGGTCGAAGGCGTCCTGGTCGCCGGGGGCCTGGCTCGCCGCCGTCAGGGCCTCGGCGAGGTGGGGGTAGGAACCTCCGGTGGCGACGGACCGGAGCTGGCGCGCCTGGGCCTCCAGGAGCTCGCGAGAGGTGCGGCCGGCGGCCACGGTCGCCTGCTCCTGGGCGAGTTCGTACGACACGTGACTGGCCACGAACCCGGTGAGCAGGGTGAAGGTCTCCAGTCGGGCCCGGGCGTCCAGGCCGGCGGGGGCGAGGACGGCCAGCGCGTACTCCAGGACGGTGAGGGCGTTGGGGCCGAGCGTCTGCCGGGCGGGCAGCGCGGCCGGCAGCCAGGGGTGACGCCGCATGAGCGCGCGCTGTTCACGGGCGAGTTGGCGGAGGTCCGCACGCCAGTCGCCGGAGGGTTCGCGGGGCATCCGGTGGTCGCCGCTGACCTGGTCGATCATGAACTCCAGCAGCGTCTCCTTGTTGGGGACGTAGCTGTAGAGGGACATCGTGCCGGCCCCGATCCGGGCCGCGACCGCGCGCATCGTGACGGCGCCGAGCCCTTCGGTGTCGGCGAGGGCGACGGCCTCGGCGGTGATCTCGGCGCGGCTGTACGCCGGCGGCCGCCCCCGCCGCGGACGTTCGGTCGTCGGCCAGAGCGCCTCGGGATCCACACCGGCACTGCGGCCTGCTGCGCTTGTTCGGGCCACGGCGGCCTCTCCTCGCTCCTGCCGGTCATTCCTGCCGGTCATGCCGGTCTTCCCGCCGGCCATCCTCTCATCGCTTATTCTAGTACGCCGTACGGAAATTCCGGCGGACCCGCTCCAGGAATCGAGGCACCGTGACGACGGCGACACCCCACTCGTCCGCAAAGAACTCGTCCGCACAGAAGCTGCCCCTGCGCCTCCGGGCCATGAGGCGCACCATGGGGAACCTGCCGCCGGCGCTCCATGACGTCGCCCACGAGCCCGGCCTCGTGGTGCCCGCCGCCGACGGCAGCGCCCTGCTGACCGACCACTACTTCCCGCTGGCCGACGGCGACTTCCCCACCGTCCTGGTCCGCTCCCCGTACGGCCGGGGCTTCCCCTGGGCGACGATGTACGGCGTGCACCTGGCGGAACAGGGCTTCCATGTCGTCCTGCAGAGCTGCCGCGGCTCCGGCGGGTCCGGCGGCACCTCCGACCTGTGGCGCCACGAGGCCGCCGACGGCCGGGCCACTGTCGACTGGCTGCGTCAACAGCCGTGGTTCACCGGCGTGTTGGGGACGATCGGCGCCAGCTACCTCGGCTACGTCCAGTGGGCGCTCGCCCTGGAACCGCCGCCGGAGCTGCGGGCGATGGTGGTCCAGGTCGGCCTGCACGACCAGCACGCCTTCTTCCACCCCGGGGGCGCGTTCTCCCTGGAGACCGCGCTGATCTCCACGATGGGCCGGCTGTCGCAGCACCGGGGCCTCAAGGAGTCCGTGCGGGCCGCGCTGCGGTTGCAGCGCCACCTGGGAAAGATCACCCGGACCCTCCCCCTCGGCGAGGTGTACGCACCCGGTCTGGGCGGCCGGGTGCCCTACCTGGAGGAGGCGATGGCGCACCCCGACCCCGAGGACCCGCACTGGCGCGGGGCGGACGCGGGCGTCGCGGCCGAGCGACTGACCGTACCGACCGCCCTGATCACCGGCTGGCACGACGCGCTGCTCGACCAGACCTTGCAGCAGTACGCGCGGCTCGGCCGGGCCGGCTGCGACGCCTCCCTGCTCATCGGCCCCTGGACGCACAACTCCGCACTGCGCGACCCCGAGGCGCTCACCGCAAGCCTGGCGTGGCTGCGGGCCCATCTGTGCGACGACCCCTCCGGCCTGCGGGAGTCGCGGGTGCGGGTGCACGTGGGCGGCCGGCGGACCTGGCACGACCTCCCCGCCTGGCCCCCGCCCGGCACGGACCGACGCTGGTACCTCGGCAGCGAGGGCACGCTGCGCGACCGCGCTCCCGAGGGCACCTCCGCACCGCTGTCGTTCCGCTACGACCCGGCCGACCCGACCCCCTCGGTCGGCGGTCCACTGCTGTCCCCCAAGGCCGGAAGCCGGGACAACACCGCTTTGGAGGCCCGTGACGACGTACTGACCTTCACCACCGCGCCACTGGCCGAGCCGCTGGACGTCCTCGGGCCGGTCCGGGCGGAGCTGCGGGTCACGACCGACACGGGCCACGCCGATGTCTTCGCGCGGCTCTGCGACGTCGACGACGGGGGCCGCTCGGTCAACGTCTGCGACGGGCTGCGGCGACTCCACCTCACCGAGGACGACCCGGCCGAGGTCACGGTGGACATGAGCGCCACCGCCCACCGCTTCGCCGCCGGACACCGGATCCGCCTGCAGATCAGCGGCGGCGCCCACCCGCGCTTCGCCCGCAACACCGGCACCGGTGAACCGCTGACGACGGCCACCCGCCTCCAGCCGTCCGAGATCGCGCTGCACCATCCGTCCGCGCTCGCCCTGCCCCTCGCCGACGCGGACCTGGACGGCCGCGGCCCCGCGCACTGACGGGCCCGGACGCCTTCGCCGTGGCCGGCGGCGAAGGCGGCTCCCCGCCCCGGCGACTGCCGTCCCGCGCCGCTCCCACCGGCAGGGAGACAGACGTACGAGCGGCGGCCCTATCCCTCTTGATGTCACGTTTTGTACGTCCCGAAGTTGCTCCCTCTTCGCAGAACTCTCGCGTGGACCACCCGCGATGAGGTATTCACGGACACACCGAGAGGGGGCAACCATGCGAGCGATGCGCGGGGTATGGCGCTGGCGGCACAGTCCGCTGTGGCGCCGCACCGACCGGATCGAGGCCTGGGTGGCGCTCGCCGCCGCCCTGCTGATCGCCCTCGGCGCGACCTCCGCGGGCTGGCTCGCCGGCCGGTCCGCGCACGGCGCGCTGCTGGAGACGGTACGGATACAGCACCAGCAGCGGCATCTGGTGTGGGTCACGGTCGACCATCTGGTGTCGCGGGCCCCGCTCGACCCCGATCCGGAAACCGCTTCGCAGCGCGATGCGCACCGTCGGGTCATCGCCAGTTGGACGGCGCCGGACGGCAGCGCCCGCATCGGGGAACTCGCCGCGCCACGGCCCGTCGAGCCCGGCGAGCGGTTCCGGATCTGGACGGACGACCGGGGCCGGGTGATGCCGCGGCCGATGGACGTCAGCACGGCCGGTACGCATGCGGTGCTGGCCGGCCTGGGCACCGCGGCCGGGGTCGGCATGATGATCGAGGGTGCGCGGCGGCTGGTCGGCTGGCAGCTGATGGTGCGTCGCTTCCGCCGCTGGGACCAGGAGTGGGAGCGCGCGGGCCAGGACTGGGGCCGGGCCGACGCCGGTAGTTGAGGGTCGGCTGACCAGGCTGCTGACCGTGTCAACTACCGCTCGCCGGGCGCGCTACGGTGGTGGCGCCGGCTTCTCGGCCGGCGCCTCGCAGGCCGAAAAGCGGACATCCGCGGACGGATGCCGGCGAGCCGACAACAGCCGCACGAAGTGGGGACACGACAGCACCATGGCACAGGCCTCGGTCCAGGTGACGCACTCCGGAACCTCGCGGTGGCGGCGCCGTACAGGGGAGTACAGCTCGCTCGCCGCCGCCCTGGAAGCCGCCGGGGACGGTGATGTGCTGACGGTCCCGGCCGGTACGTACCGGGAGAATCTGGTGCTGGGGCGCGCGGTGACGCTGCGCGGCCCGGACGGTGCGCGCGGTGCGGTGCGGATCGCCCCGGCCGACGGGGTGGCCCTGACGGTCCGGGCCTCGGCCACCGTCCACGACCTGCATCTGGAGGCGACGGATTCGACCTCGCCGGCCTTGCTGGTGGAGGACGGCGCCCCGGAGCTGTCCGGCCTGCGGGTGGTGACCCGGTCCGCGTCCGGCATCGAGGTCCGCGGCGGCGCCCGCCCGACGGTGCGCCGCTGCACGGTCGACAATCCGGGCGGGGTCGGCATCAGCGTCCTGGACGGCGCCGGCGGCCTCTTCGAGGAGTGCGAGGTGGTGGCCGCCGGGCAGGCCGGCGTGGCGGTGCGTGACGGGGCCCATCCGCGGCTGGAGAAGTGCCGGGTCCACCATGCCTCGGGCGCCGGCCTGTCGGTCAACGGCGAGGGCAGCGCGGTCGAGGCGGTCGGCTGTGAGCTGTACGAGATCAAGGGCGCGGGGATCCAGATCGCCGCGCGGGCCACCGGCCACTTCACCGACTGCACGGTGCACCGCACCTCCGCCGACGGGGTCACCCTGGACACCGACGCGGTGCTCACCCTCGCCGACTGCGACATCCACGACATCCCGGAGAACGCGGTCGATCTGCGGTCCCGTTCGGTACTGACACTGACCCGCAGCACGGTGCGGCACTTCGGGCGCAACGGCCTGTCCGTATGGGATCCGGGCACCCGGGTGGACGCCAACCAGTGCGAGATCCACGACAGCACGGGGGACTATCCGGCGGTGTGGGTCAGCGACGGCGCCACCGCCGTGCTCGACTCGACCCGGGTGCACGACGTGCCGGACGCGCTGTTCGTGCTGGACCGGGGCTCGCGCGCCGATGTGGTGGACTGCGACCTCGCCCAGGTCCGCAACACCGCGGTGTCGGTCAGCGACGGCGCCACCGTCCAGCTCGACGACTGCCGGATCCGGGAGGCCGCCACCGGCGCGTGGTTCCGCGACCACGGCAGCGGCGGCACCCTCGCGCACTGCACCATCGACGGTGCGCAGACCGGCGTGATCGTCACCAAGGGCGCGGACCCCACCATCGAGGGCTGCACGGTCAGTTCCCCCGCCGAGGCCGGGTTCTACGTCTCGGCAGAGGGCCGCGGCACCTTCCACGGCTGCCGGGTCACCGGGAGTTCGGGCTTCGGTTTCCATGTGATCGACGGCTGCCGTACGACCCTGACGCGGTGCCGTACGGAGCGGTGCGCGCGCGGCGGCTACGAGTTCGCCGAGGGCGGCGCGGGGCAGGGGGACGGGCCGACGGTCCAGGACTGCACCAGCGACGAGAGCCGTGCCGTGGCGCCGGCGGCCGGTACGGTGACGGCGCCCGCGGTCCAGCAGGCGACCCAGACGGCCGGGCTGCTGGGCAACGTGCCGGCCCAGGCCCCGCCGCCGGCCGCCCCGGCCGCCGCCGTGGCCCCGGCCGTCAGCAGCCGCCCCTCCGACGAGGTGCTGGGCGAACTGGACACCCTGGTGGGCCTGGAAAGCGTCAAGCGTGAGGTGCGCAGCCTGATCAACATGATCGAGGTGGGGCGCCGCCGGCAGGAGGCGGGGCTGAAGGCCGCGTCCGTCCGCCGCCACCTCGTCTTCACCGGCTCCCCCGGTACCGGCAAGACCACGGTGGCCCGCCTGTACGGCGAAATCCTCGCCGCCCTCGGGGTGTTGGAGCGCGGGCACCTGGTCGAGGTGTCCCGGGTGGACCTGGTGGGCGAGCACATCGGGTCGACGGCGATCCGTACCCAGGAGGCGTTCGACCGGGCGCGCGGCGGCGTGCTGTTCATCGATGAGGCGTACGCCCTCTCCCCCGAGGACTCCGGACGGGACTTCGGCAAGGAAGCCATCGACACCCTGGTGAAGCTGATGGAGGACCACCGGGACTCGGTGGTGGTGATCGTGGCGGGCTACACCGCCGAGATGGCGCGCTTCCTGGCCGTCAACCCCGGCGTGGCCTCCCGTTTCTCACGGACCATCACCTTTGGCGACTACGCGCCCGAAGAGCTGCTGCGGATCGTCGAGCAGCAGGGCGAGGAGCACGAGTACCACCTCGCCGACGGGGCCGGCGAGGCGCTGCTGAAGTACTTCACGGCGCTGCCCAAGGGGCCGTCCTTCGGCAACGGCCGCACCGCACGGCAGACGTTCGAGGCCATGGTCGAGCGGCACGCGGGCCGGGTGGCGCAGCTGACCGACCCGAGCACCGACGACCTGACCCTGCTCTACGCCGACGATCTGCCCGAACTCCCCTGATCCGCCAGGGAGTCCGTGCCTGCGTCAGCGGGCCGCTGGCCCGGCAGGTCCGGGCCGAGCCGGGCGATGAGTTCGCCGCGCACCCTGCGGAAGACCGGGTCTGCCTGGTAGTCGCCGTGGCCCAGGATCTGGGCGGGCAGCGGGTGGTAGAGGGTGCGGCCGAAGGCGAGCGGGTCGCGCAGCGGCCCCTCGTCGATCCGCCCGCCGTCCTCGCAGGTGAGCCGGATCGGACCGCCGATGGGGTCGGTGAAGCGCCACAGATTGCGCCAGTCGTCCATCTCGCGGTGCAGTCCGGTCAGCGCCGGCGGCCCGAAGAAGGCCGGGAACCAGCGGCCGTAAAGGCGCTCCAGGGGGCTGCCGTAGGTCAGCAGCGCGACCCGGCTGCGGGTGACCGGGTCCAGCTGCCAGAGGGCGGCGGCCGCCAGCACGCTGCCCTGGGAGTGGCCGGAGAGCACCAGCCGGCCGTCGAACCGCTCGGTCCAGGTGGCCATCCGCCAGGTGAGGTCGGGGACGGCGCGCTCGGCGTAGCAGGGCGGGGCGAAGGGGTGGGCAGCACGCGGCCAGAAGGTGCCGACGTCCCAGAGGATGCCGATGGTGCGGCGGGCGGCGTGGTCCCGGTAGGCGCGCCGGCCCATGGTGATCAGCAGTATGACGCCGGCGCTCATCAGCCAGGAGCCCAGGGACTCCGCGGTCTCGGCGGCGGCGTGCACGACGGGCGGCGCGCCGTCGGTGGCGCGGCCCGGCGCCAGGTCGGTGAGCCAGGCACCGGCCACCGCACCGGCCCCGAGCACGAGGGTGACCGCCGCGATGGCCGCGACCAGGACGGGGGCGGCGTCGGTGAGTCCGGCACGGGCGATGGCGCCGGCGATGCCCTTGATGCGGCGCCGGTCGAGGTGCTCGCGCGGGTCGTAGAGCCCGGGGACGTCCCGGGCCACCCGGCGGCGGACGAGCACCACCCGGACGGCGGCGAGCACCGCGACGCCGGCGACGACCACCAGGAGGACGGGCAGGACCGAGGCCTGCCAGGACAGCAGGACCGGCGGCCCGGGAATCGGGGCGTGCTCCTGGCCGGGGGTGGCGTCGCCGTCCAGCCAGTCCGCGAAGCGCTGGGCCACTCCCCCGGACAGCACCCCGCCGACCGCGCAGGCCAGCAGGGCGACGGCCGGCCCGCCCATGCCGCGCAGCGCGGTGCGGGCGTCGTCCCGGGCGGCGCGCTGGAGGACCCAGGCGGTCAGCGCCAGCGCGAGGACCAGCAGGCCCTGGAAGACGGCGATCCCGCCGAAGGCGGCGGTGCCGGGCAGCGCGCCGTGGCTGCGGGCGCCGGGGCGCGCCCAGCCGGTGTGCACGGCGATCAGCACCAGCACGGCGAGGGCGGCGAACGGCAGCACCCGCACGACCAGGCGGTCGGACCGGACGTCCGGCGCGGCCTCATTGCGGGCGGTGCGCCAGACGACCACCAGGGTGGCGAGGGCGAGCAGTGCGACCAGGGCGGTCAGGGCCCGGCCGGTGACCGCGAGGGCGGTGCTGCCGGCGCGCCCGTCGGCCTTCGCTCCGGCGGCGAGCAGCACGGTCGCGACGGTCAGCACGCCGGCCGTGGTGTGGGCGGCACGCAGCCGGGCGACCACCCGGCGGCCGTACCAGAAGCCTTCACGGCTGAGCGCGGTGCGTTCGGCGACCGGGGTGCCCCGGGAGGTGCCGGGCTGCCGCGGCGGCGGTGAGGCCGATTCGTAGGCGCTCCAGGTACGGCGCGAGAGCCACCACAGGAAGCCGATCACGGCCAGCGGCACCGTGGCCGCGAGAGCCAGGCGGCGGCCCGGGGCGCTCCACCAGCCGGAGTTGTCGGGGCTGAGAAAGCCCATCCAGGACTTGTCTGCGTTGCAGGCGGTGGTGCCGGCGCACTGCCAGGCTGTGAGGTCGAGGGCGACCTCACAGGCCGCGGCGGCGAGCAGGACGGTGAGGGTGAGGGCGAGGAGGCGCACCAGCACGTCGTAGATCCGCTGGGCGCGGTGCTCGGCGGGTGCGGCCGGGCGCATCCAGTGGGCGAGGTTGGCGACCATGAAGGGCAGCAGGATCAGCCACAGGGCGCGGGCGCCGTTGCCCGAGGTGAGGTTGCACCAGCAGTAGGCCTCGCGGACCGGCTCGCCCCGGTAGTCGCCGGGCCGCTGCTCGGCGTCCACGTCGTCCGTGCGGCGGTAGCAGGCCGCGGTGTCGTCGCCGGTGATCAGCTGCACCCGGGGATCACCGAGCATTTCCTGGGCCGAGGTGCCGCCGACGCCGTGCACCAGCAGCTCCAGGGAGAGCTGTGGTGCCGGGTCCGGTGGGTCGTCTGCCGGGGTGTCACGGTCCTTTGGCCGGGCGTGCGGTGTCGGTTCCGCGGTCTCCACAGTCTCCCCCGATGTCTGGACGGCGCCGTGCGGTGTGGCGCCCCAGGATTGTCCCTTCCCTCCGGGGGCACATCCAGTACCCGCGCCGGGCCCTCGACCGGAACCGGCCGCCCGCATGCTTCCCACCGGCAACCGGCGTCACTGTCAGCACCACGTGCGAGGATGAGGACATCAGTGATCGCGGGCGGCGGCCCGCGCGCAGACCCGGGAGCGCGAGCCGGGGCGGAAGGGACGGGCCGGGGTGAGTGACAACCAGAACCTCCTCGCGGAGCAGCGGCGGGCCCTGATTCTCGACGAGGTCAGGCGGCGCGGCGGGGTACGGGTCAATGAACTCACCCGCAGGCTGAAGGTGTCGGACATGACGGTCCGCCGCGATCTGGACGCATTGGCCCGTCAGGGCATGGTGGAGAAGGTGCACGGCGGCGCGGTACCGGTCAGTGAGCCGAGCGCGCACGAGCCCGGTTTCGAGGCGAAGTCGGCGCTGGAGCTGAGCGCCAAGGAGGACATCGCCCGGGCCGCGGCCGAGATGGCGGCGCCCGGCAGCGCGATCGCGCTGGCGGGCGGCACCACCGCGTTCGCGCTGGCACAGCAGCTGCTGGAGGTGCCGGATCTGACGGTGGTGACGAATTCGGTGCGGGTGGCCGATGTGTTCTACACCGCGCAGCGGGCTGCGGCCAGCGGCGGCGGGCCGCGCGCGGGGGCCGCGACGGTGGTGCTGACCGGCGGGGTGCGTACCCCCTCGGACACCCTGGTGGGGCCGGTGGCGGACGCCGCGATCCGGTCGCTGCACTTCGATGTGCTCTTCCTGGGCGTGCACGGCATATCGGTGGAGGCGGGGCTGTCCACGCCGAATCTGGCGGAGGCGGAGACCAACCGGCATTTCGTGCGCTCCGCGCGGCGGGTGGTGGTGGTCGCCGATCACACCAAATGGGGCACGGTCGGCCTGAGTTCGTTCGCGACGCTGGATCAGGTGGCGGTGCTGGTGACCGACTCCGGGCTGCCGGCCGAGGCGCGTGCGGAGTTCGCGGAGCTGCCGCCGGAGCTGGTGGTGGCGGGCGAACAGCAGGCGGCCGCAGACATCTGACGGTGCGCCATCTATGGTGTGCCGCGCCGGGGCGCCCCCGGTCCGCCGACCGTTCCCAGGGAGCTCTCCCATGGCACGCCAACTCCGCCCCGTCGGACTCGACTTCACCGCCGCCGCCCCGCTGCGGCTGGTGTTCGCCGCGGAGCTCAACGCCCCGCCGGAGGCGGTCTATGCGGCGCTGGCCGAGGATGTGGCGGGCTGGTCGAGCTGGTTCACGGGGGTGTCCCGGTCGGCGCCGACGCTGGACGGCACGGGCCGGGTGGTGCGGCTGACCGGCGGCACCCGCTTCGCCGAAACGGTCCTGGCGGCCGAGCCCGGTGCGCGGTACGCCTACCGGGTCGACACCACCAACGCCCCCGGCCTGTGGGCGCTGCTGGAGGACTGGCGGCTGACACCGGCGGGCGCCGGCACCCGGCTGCGGTGGACGTTCGCGGCGGACGGCCCGGCACCGTTCCGCCTTCTGCTGACGCTGGCCAGGCCCGGCCTGGGCCGCGCCTTCCGGGAGTCGGCGCGAGCCCTGGACCGCCGCCTCGCCCGGGCCTGAAGCGTCTGCGCCCGCGCACCCGGGCACGACGGAGAGGCTCAGGCGGACCAGGTGCCGGTGGCGAGGAATTCCTCGATGGTGCGCGCGTAGGGCGTGATGTCCAGGCCCTGGGAGGCCAGCCATGCGTCGGAGTAGTACTTGTCGAGGTAACGGTCGCCGGGGTCGCACAGCAGGGTGACGACGGATCCCGTACGGCCCTCGGCGACCATCTCCGCGACGATCCGCAGGGAACTCCACAGCCCGGTGCCGGTCGAGCCGCCCGCCTTGCGGCCTATCGCGGTCTCCAGGGCGCGTACGGCGGCGATGCTGGCCGCGTCCGGCACCTTCATCATCCGGTCGATCGCGCCGGTGACGAAGCTCGGCTCCATCCGCGGCCGCCCGATGCCCTCGATGCGTGAGGCGGTGGCGCAGTCGCTCTTGGCGTCCCCGGTGAGCCAGCCGTCGAAGAAACAGGAGTTCTCCGGATCGGGGACGCAGACGCGGGTGTCGTACTGCATGTAGTGGACGTAGCGGGCGATGGTCGCGGAGGTGCCGCCGGTGCCCGCGGTGGCCACGATCCAGGCGGGCTCGGGGTAACGCTCCAGCCGCAGCTGCTGGTAGATCGACTCGGCGATGTTGTTGTTGCCGCGCCAGTCCGTGGCCCGTTCCGCGTAGGTGAACTGGTCCATGTAGTGGCCGCCGGATTCGGCGGCGAGCCGGGCGGAGACCTCGTAGACGGTCCGCGGGTCGTCCACCAGATGGCAGGTGCCGCCGTGGAACTCGATCAGCCGGGTCTTCTCCTGGCTGGTGGTGGCCGGCATCACCGCGATGAACGGCACCCCGATCAGCGAGGCGAAGTACGCCTCGGACACGGCCGTGGAGCCGCTGGAGGACTCGATGACGGGCCGGCCGGGGCGGATCCAGCCGTTGCACAGCCCGTAGAGGAACAGCGAGCGGGCCAGCCGGTGCTTGAGGCTGCCGGTGGGGTGCGTCGACTCGTCCTTGAGGTAGAGGTCGATCCCCCACGCCTCGGGCAGCGGGAAGCGCAGCAGGTGGGTGTCGGCCGTGCGGTTGGCGTCGGCCTGCACCTTGCGAACGGCTTCTTTCAGCCAGCTTCGGTAGTCCGGATCCGTGCGGTCGACATCGACGGTCGGCATCGGGGCCGGGGCCGCGGCCTCGTGGTCGGGCCGGCTCTGCGGCTCCTGTGCGGTGCTCACCGGCGCACTCCTCAAGGGGCTGGGGAATCCCGCGCACAACGGCGGGCCGATTTCGACTATAACCCCCGCCACACCCTTCTCACCTGCATAAACATCACTTTGAGATACCCCAAGGAGGCCCTGGGACGGTGCCGTCCGGCGCACTGCGCACCGGACAGACTGGTGCACCGGGCGCCGTACCGGCAGACTTCCCCCAAGGGGCGGTGGAGGGCAACTGCCCGTTCACCGAGGAGGTGCCGGCATGGCGGAGGCCGAGTTCAACGCGACCGGCGTACGGATCGAGCGGTGGCTGCGGTCCTTGACCCGCGCCGGACAGGTCGTCATCCAAGACGGCAGACTGGCGCTGCTGACCAGCTACGGCAGAGAGATCGACAGCGCTCCACTCCAGGCCGTCCACGCCCACAAGCCGCTGTTCGCGGCGCGGGACCGGGCGCTGGCCACGCTCAACGGGCATCGCTACTCACTCACCCTCGGCGCACCGGAGCTCTTCCTCAAGGCACTGGAAGCGGCGCGTCCACCGCGCACCTGACGGCCCCTTCCGGCCGGGACGTGCGGTTGCGGGAGCGCACCGACTGGATGACCCTGTACTCGTATCACTGAGGGTTCACCAGCGGTGACGCTGTGGTGCAGTCGGCATCGCTGGATCCGATCTTCGCCCCTGCCCGATACGAGGGGCGCCCGGCCTCATCAGGGAGTCGCGGTCGTGATCAGGCAGCCCAGCAGGCACTGCACGGTGGAGCTCCAAGCCGTTCCGGCTCGCATCGGACATGTGCGCAGAATTGTCTCCGCGCAGCTGCGGCACTGGCGTCTCGACGCCTTGATAGACCCGGCGGCGCTCGGAGTGACCGAACTTCTCGCCAATGTCCACCGGCATGCCCGCCCCAGCAAGCAGTGCACCGTGGAACTCCGGGTGCTCCTCGATCAGTTGACGGTCTCGGTGCATGACGAGGATCCCCGGCTGCCGCGGCTTCGGGCCGCCGGCAGCTGGGAGACCTGCGGCCGCGGGCTGGCGCTGATCGCGGCGCTCAGCGAGAGCTGGGGCGTGCGGCCGGACGGCACCGGCAAGGTCGTGTGGTTCACCCTTCCGGCCCTGACCACTGCGCCCGAAGGAGCGTGCACGGACCGCGCGTACCCGGAGCCCCTGCCCATGGCGGACGCCGGTCCGCGCGCCCGGCTGCGGGGCACGAAGGTCGGCTGACGGGCGGACCGCGGGCCCGGCCGCTCGCACGGCTCCTGCCCGCCGGTCACCCGGCCCCTGGAATGCGCCCGGTCACGGCGGGACCGGCCCCGTCCGGGCGCCGACGGCGGTCAGGCCGCGCCCCCCTTGGGCCCGGTGGCGAAGTGCTCCTCCAGGACGGAGAGCCGGCGCCAGTACTCCTCCTCGTCGATCTCGCCCGCGGCGAAGCGCCGGCCGAGCACGGCGATCGGCGACGGGGCGTCGGTACGGGCGGAGAGCTGCGGGCCGCGGAGGTTCCCGCGGGGCCCGCCGTGCCGCCACACGGTGCGGCGCAGCAGCGTCACCATACCGAAGATGACCATCGCCCAGAGCACGGGCACGAACAGGATCCAGGGGCCCGGGCCGCCGCCGGCCCAGGGTGCGGCGAGCGTGAACATCACCCTCAACTCCTCGGTGGATGGGGACGGGGCCGGTGCTGCCGGTCCCCGCGAGACCGGTGCGTCCGGCCTCCTTCGAGCCTCGCTCCCCGGGCACCGCCGGTCGTCGTACAGCCAGCGGCTTCGCTCGTACGCCGCAGGAAGTACGCGGGGCACACCGGCCTGCTCCGGCCGCACGGGCACACTCCCCTCCGCCCGCTCCTGCTCCGACCCTTCCCTGCTCCCGCCCTGGTCTTGCCCTCTGTAACTACTGGTATGTACAGTCCGGCCATGACCACTCAGAAGCGGCCCGGCCCTCAGGAGCGGCCCGGTACGCGGGAACGACTGGTCCGCAGCACCCAGGAACTCCTGTGGGAGCGCGGGTACGTGGGCACCAGCCCGAAGGCGATCCTGGAGCGTGCGGACGTCGGCCAGGGCAGCATGTACCACCACTTCACCGGCAAGTCCGACCTCGCCCTCGCCGCGATCCGGCGGACCGCCCAGGACATGACCGAAACCGCCGAGGAGTGCCTGACCGCCCCCGGTACGGCGTACGACCGGATCGCGGCCTACCTGCTGCGCGAGCGGCAGGTGCTGCGCGGCTGCCCGATCGGCCGGATGACCCAGGACCGCGATGTGGTGCACAGCCCCGTGCTGCGGCAGCCGTTGGACGAGATGTTCGGCTGGCTGCGGGGCCGGATCGCCGAGGTCCTCGCCGAGGGGCAGCGCCGGGGCGAACTCGCCGCAGGACTGGATCCGGTGGCCGGCTCGGCGACCGTCGCGGCCGTCGTCCAGGGCGGCTACGTGCTGGCCCGCGCCGCCGACGACACCGCCCCCTTCGACGCCGCCGTCCAGGGCGTGTTGGCGCTGCTCTCTTCGCAGGTCACACCCACCGCCGGCTGAGCCCCCTACGGAGTCCGTATGCACGCCATGCAGTACGCCCTCACCCTGCCCGCCGACTACGACATGCAGATCATCCGGGACCGGGTGAAGTCCAGGGGCCACCTCCTGGACGAGTACGCCGGGCTCGGCCTCAAGGCGTACGGCATCCGCACGCGCGGCGTCGACGGTTCGCCGGTCAACCAGTACGCGCCGTTCTACCTGTGGACCGCTCCGGAGGCCATGAACCGCTTCCTGCTCGGTGACGGATTCCGCGGCGTGGTCCGCGACTTCGGGCGGCCGGACGTACGGCACTGGCAGGGGCTGTTCCACCGGCGCGGCCCGGCCGCCGGCGCCCTCCCCCGGGCCTTCACCCGGCGGACCGAAGCCCTCGCCGGCGACGCCGACACGGCCACCGCCGTAGCCACCGCGGCGGCCACACATGAGGAACTGGCTACGGCGGACGGGGTGCACACCACGGCGCTGGCCCTCGATCCGCACCGCTGGGAACTGGTCCACTTCACCCTGTGGGCGGACGCCTCCCCCGGGCCCGCGGGCGAGCGCTTCCAGGTGCTGCATCTGTCCGCCCCGGAGGCCGGGCGGCTGGGCACGGGGCGGCAGTGGTGACCCCGGGCACCGCGCGCGGGGCGGCCGCTCCCGCCGTCCGTACGGTCCTCGGCGACATCGCCCCCGAGGACCTCGGCGTCTGCAACGCGCACGACCATCTCTTCCTGCGCAGCCCCCGGTTGCCGGGTCAGGAGCTGGACGACCCCGGGGCCGCGGCCGCCGAGCTCGGGGCCTTCCGTGCGGCCGGCGGCGCGGCGGTGATCCAATGGACGCCGTACGGCCTGGGCCGTCGCGCGGCCGAACTCCCGGATCTGGCACGGGAGTCGGGGGTACGGATCGTCGCCGCCACCGGGCTGCACCAGGCGGTGCACTACGCCCCTGAAGTGCTGGAACGGGTCCGCGCCGACCTGGTGACGGACTTTCTGACCGCCAACCCGGCGCGCGCCTTCGCCGCCGCGTGGTCGCAGACCCCCGCCCCGGCCCCGGGGTGACGGACCCGGGCCGAGGGCTCCCGTAGACATGACCGCAGCCCGGGCCGTCCGGCCGGAGCCGGGCCCTACCGTGCAAGGACGACCAGCGGATCGTCCAGCACCGGCTGCCAGGCCAGCTCCGCCGCGCCGACCAGGCTGTTGTGGTCGAGGCTGCAGGGCAGGATCGGTACGCCGCCGCTGCGGCCCCACAGACTGCGGTCGGCGACCACCGCGCGCAGCCGCTCGGGGTCGGCCGACAGCAGATCGCGGTGCAGCCCGCCGAGGACGATGCGGTCGGGGTTGAGGATGTTGACGAGGCCGGCGATGCCGAGGCCGAGGCGGTCGATGAGGAGATCGGCCGCGGCGCGGACGCCCGGGTCGGCGTAGTCGTCCCGCAGCAGGTCGGCGGCCTGCTGGAGCAGGGAGACCTCGGGGCCCGGCTCGCGGCCGGCGGCGCCGAGGAAGGCGAGCGGGTCCGCCTCGACGTCCAGACAGCCGCGGCTGCCGCAGTGGCAGGGCGCCCCCTCGGGGTTGACCGTCAGATGGCCGACCTCCAGTGCCAGGCCCGAACTGCCGCTGTGCAGACGGCCGTCGAGCACCAGCGCTCCGCCGACGCCGCGGTGGCCGGAGGCCACACAGAGCAGATCGCGGGCGCCCCGGCCGGCGCCGTGGCGGTGTTCGGCGAGCGCCATGAGGTTGACGTCGTTGCCGGTGAAACCGATCGCGTCGGTGACGCCCGGGATGCCTGCGTCAGCGAGCGCACGCACGAACAGTTCGCGGACGGGGGCGCCCGCGGGCCAGGCGAGGTGCAGCGGGTTGAGGGCCTCACCGTCCGGTTCGGCGACCGCGGAGGGGACCGCGAGCCCGGCACCCAGGCAGCGCCGGCCGGTCTCGCGCAGCAGCTCCGCGCCGGCCCCGACGGCGTCGGCGAGGACGTGCGCCGGGTCGGCGGGGATGGCGCCGCAGCCGGTCGAGGTCGCCACGATCCGGCCGCCGAGGCCGACCAGCGCGACCCGGAACCCGTCGGCATGGATCTGCGCGGCGAGAACGACCGGTCCGTTCTCGGCGACGAACAGCCGGTGGGAGGGGCGCCCTTGGGAGCCTGCCGAGGCGGTCGGCCGGGAGTCGACGGTGATCAGGCCGAGCGCTTCGAGCTCGGCGGCCACCGCCCCCGCGGTGGCGCGGGTCACGCCGAGTTCGGAGGTCAGGACGGCGCGGGTGGGCGCGCGTCCGGTGTGTACGAGCTCCAGTGCGGGGCCGAGGGCGCCACGGCCCCGCTCCAACCTGGTTGTCCGAGTCTGGGTCACCCCTCTATTCTGGCTTTGTGCCGACACTAAACAAAATACGGGCGGCCCTGACGACCCACCGGGACCCGCTCCCCGCCGATCCGCACCTCACCCGTCTCCGCATCGCCGTCACCGCCTTCTTCGCCATGGACGGCTTCCTCTTCGCCGGCTGGGTCGTCCGGATCCCGGCCATCAAGGCGCAGACCGGCGCCGGCGCGGGCGCCCTGGGGCTCGCGCTGCTCGGCGTGTCGGCCGGCGCGGTCGCCTTCATGATGATCACCGGGCGGCTGTGCCGGCGGTTCGGCAGCCACACCGTCACCACCGCCTCCGCGGCCGCCCTCGCCCTGAGCATCGTGCTGCCGCCGCTGACCCACTCGGCCACCGCGCTGGGCCTGGTCCTGCTGGTCTTCGGCGCCGCCTACGGTTCGCTCAACGTCGCCATGAACAGCGCCGCCGTCGATCTCATCAGCGCCCTGCGGCGCCCGGTGATGCCGAGCTTCCACGCCGCCTTCAGCCTCGGCGGGATGCTCGGCGCCGGGCTCGGCGGGCTGGTCGCGGGCAGCCTGTCCGCCACCGTCCACCTCATGCTCCTCGCCGGGCTCGGACTGCTGGTGACGGCCGTCGCGGGGCGCTCGCTGCGCACCCACCCGGCACCGGTCGTCCCCGTGCAACGGGCCGCGGCCGAGGAGAGCCGGCCGCGCGGCGGGCACGAGGGGCGGGGGCGACGCCTGGTCGTCGTGTTCGGCCTGATCGCGCTGTGCACCGCCTACGGCGAGGGGGCGATGGCCGACTGGGGTGCGCTGCACCTCACCCAGGACCTGGCCGCCGGCCCCGGGGCGGCCGCCGCCGGATATGCCGTCTTCGCGCTGGCGATGACGCTCGGGCGGCTGTCCGGAACCGCGGTCGTCCAGCGCTTCGGCGCGGCTCGGGCGCTGATCGCGGGCGGGACGACGGCGACCGCGGGCATGCTGCTGGGAGCGCTCGCCCCGACGGTCTGGGCGGCCGGTGTCGGTTTCGCCGTCGCGGGCCTGGGGCTGGCCAACATCTTTCCCATCGCCATCGCCCGGGCGGGCGAGACCGGCGGGCCGGGCGGGGTCGCCGTGGCCTCCACGGTCGGCTATGGCGGCATGCTGCTCGGCCCGCCCGCCATCGGCTTCCTCGCCGAAGCGGCCGGCCTGCCCCTCGCGCTCACCACGGTCGCCCTGCTCGCGGCGGTCGCGGCGGTCATCGCGTACGCCACCCGCGGGGCGCATCACACCGGACGCCGGTGACGCGGGAGGTATGACGGTGACCCGGACGGCATGGCGGTGACGCGTCAGGCATGAGGGCACCCCCTGCCCCGTGCCGCGTGCCGTGGTCGGGGGGCACTCCATCCCTGCGTCCGGAGGGTAGTTGAGTCGGCAACGGCCATCGCGGTGCAGGTCAGCGCGGTGACTCCGGTGCCGGTGGACCGTGCGCGGGCCGGCCGCTGCCGGGACCCGCGCGGGTCCGTTGTCAGTGCCGACTGGCACACTCAGGGGCATGGAGATCACCGAGTTCGTCGAAACACTGCGACTGGACGGCAGCCTGCTCGCCAATGCCGCCGAGGAGGCGGGGCCGGATGCCCGGATTCCGGCCTGTCCCGAGTGGCGGATGCGGGATCTGGTCACCCACACAGGGCGGGTCCACCGGTGGGCGACGGAGTTCGTGACGCAGGGGAAGGAGCAGCCCGGCTCCTTCCCTGAGGCTCCCGACCTGGCCGACGACGAACTCGACGGCTGGCTGCGCGAGGGCCACCACCAGCTCGTCCTGGCCCTGCACTCCGCCCCGCAGGACCTGACGGCCTGGACATTTCTGCCCGCCCCGTCCCCGCTGGCGTTCTGGGCGCGCCGCCAGGCACACGAGACCTCGGTGCACCGCGCCGATGCCCAGCAGGCGGCCGGCGCCTCCCTCACTCCCCTCCCGTCCGCCTTCGCCGCCGACGGCATCGAGGAAATCCTGACGGGCTTCCACTCCCGCGACCGCAGCAGGATCCGTACGGACCGCCCCCGCACGCTGCGGCTGCGCGCGACGGATGTGCCCGGCGCCGACTGGACCGTCCAGCTCTCCGACGCCCCGCCGCACACGGTGCGTACGACCCCGGAGGCCGAGGGCCCGGAGACCGGAAAGCCGGTGGACTGCACGATCGAGGGCCCGGCCGAGGAGCTGTACCTCGCCCTGTGGAACCGTCTGCCGTGGGACACCCTGACGATCGCCGGCGACGAGACGCTGCCCGAACTGTGGCGGGAGCACGGGGGCATCTAGCAGGGGCATCTGACCACGAGGGCGGCCCGGGGCGGGGACGTCTCAGGCAAGGGGGCGGTCCGGCGCAGGGGCATCCGACCAGGGAGGCACTTGCCGGCAACGCCGCCGCCCCCTTGCCCGCCGTCAGCCCAGCCAGCCGGGCCGCACCAACCCCGACTCATAGGCCAGGACGACCAGTTGGGCACGGTCACGGGCGCCCAGTTTCACCATCGTGCGGCTGACATGCGTCTTGGCGGTGAGCGGGCTGACGACCAGCCGGCGGGCGATCTCGTCGTTGGAGAGGCCGATGCCGACCAGCGCCATCACCTCCCGCTCCCGCTCGGTCAGTTCGGACAGCGCACCGGCCGCGGCCGGCTCCTTGGAGCGGGCCGCGAACTCCGCGATCAGCCGGCGGGTGACACCGGGTGAGAGCAGCGCGTCGCCGGCGACGACCGCACGCACGGCCCGCAGCAGCTCGTCCGGTTCGGTGTCCTTGACCAGGAAGCCGGAGGCCCCGGAGCGGAGCGCCTCGAAGACGTACTCGTCCAGCTCGAAGGTGGTCAGCATGACGACCTTCACCTCCGCCAGCCGCGGGTCCCCGGTGATCCGGCGGGTGGCGGCCAGACCGTCCACCACCGGCATCCGGATGTCCATCAGGACGATGTCCGGGCGGTGTTCGCGGACGGCGGCCAGCGCCTGCTCTCCGTCCGCGGCCTCGGCGACCACCCCGATATCGGGCTGGGCGTCCAGCAGCGCCTTGAAACCGGCCCGGACCAGCAGCTGGTCGTCGGCGAGCAGTACCCGGATCACGACTCCTCCTCGGTGGCGGCCGGGGTCACCGTATCCGCGTCCGCGGCCCGGCCGCCGCCCGGCGTCCCGGCCAGCGGGATGCGCGCCCGGACCCGGAAACCGCCGTCCGGGCGGGGCCCCGCCTCGACGGTGCCCCCCAGGGCTGCCGCCCGCTCCCGCATCCCGATCAGACCGTTGCCGCCACCGGACGGCTCGCCCGCACCGGAGGTCGCCGGTCCGTCGTCGTCGACCCGGATCTCCAGCGCCCCGGGGAGGTAGCGGAGCAGCACCCGGGCGGTGCGCGAGCCGGAGTGCCGGACGGTGTTGGTGAGTGCCTCCTGCACGATGCGGAAGGCGGCCAGCTCGGTCCCGGGCGCCAGGGCGACCCGGGCGCCCTCGGTGCCGATGTCCACGGCGAGACCGGCGCGCCGTGCCTGCTCGGTGAGTTCGGGCAGCCGGTCGAGTCCGGGGGCCGGGGAGCGCGGCGCCTCACCCGGGGTGCGCAGGGTGCCGAGGACCTGGCGCACCTCACCCAGCGCCTCCTTGCTGGCGTCCTTGATGGTGGTCAGCGCGGTCCGCGCCTGCTCCGGGTCCTGGTCGAGCAGCGCCAGGCCCACGCCCGCCTGGACGTTGATGACGGAGATGCTGTGGGCGAGTACGTCATGCAGCTCCCGGGCGATCCGCAGCCGCTCCTCGTCCGCCCGGCGCCGCTCCGCGGCGGCCCGCTCCGCACCTGCCTTGGCCAACTGTTCCCGGCGCACCCGTACCAGCTCGGAGAGGGCCAGCACGGCCACCACCCAGACGAGGGCGAGCAGTTCCTGGTCCCAGGAGCCGGGCCCCTGGTGCGGGGGCAGCAGGCGGTAGAGCCAGTGGGCGACCAGCACATGGGAGACCCACACCCCGCCCAGCGCGCACCAGGCGACCGTGCGGTGCCCGGCGACCACTGCCGAGAACGCGCCGAGCGCGAGGATGAGGAAGACCGGCCCGTACGGATAGCCCGCCGCAAGGTAGACGGCGGTGACGGCGGCGGTGCCGAGGGCGACGGCGCGCGGGTAACGGTGCCGGTAGAGCAGCAGCGCCGCGCCGCCGATCAGGAGAGCCCGGGCGAGGGAGTCCACCGGGACGCGGCCGGGCTGTTTGTGCCCGGCGAAGCCCGAGCCCACCGTCACGGCGACCGCCACGACCAGCGTCGAGATCCAGGGCAGCCGGGTGCCGGGCCGGCCCCACCCCTCCCCGGGCGTGACCGCCGGCCACCGCGCCCACCACGGCCCGAAGCAGCGCCGCGCCCACGTCGGCCGTGCGTTCTCCATACGGTCACGCTAGACCGCGACGGGGCCTCCAGGCGTCAGCCCGGCGCAGGGGCCGGCCGTACTCTCCAGGTAGTACGGCCTACCGCCGGGAGGACGAGGTGGACGGCAGGGGGGACCGTCACCGCCCGGCCGTCCGGCCGCCCGGCTGCCAGGAGCGCGACGAGGGCCGTACGCCCGACCCCGTCCGGCGACGCCGGCCACAGGGCCACGGCCCGCCCCTCACCCCCGGTCCATCGCCTCCAGCGCCCGGCGCGCCACCGGGCGGGTGCGGACGATCTCGGCCAGCGTGGTCGTCCCACGGGTGATCTTCGCGAAGGCGTGCCAGGCGGGACGGAAGCCCGTGATCGCGGCGTGCAGCAGGCCGGGGCGGCGGGCGAAGACCTGGAGCATCCGGCGCCCCACGCCCATCTCCACCCCGAGGCCGGCCTTGATGGCGAAGGCGTAATTGAGGGCCTGGCGGCGGGCGTCCACCGCGTCGTGCGCCTCGGAGACCCGTACCGCCCACTCCCCCGCGAGCCGCCCGGACCGCAGGGCGAAGGAGATGCCCTCCCGGGTCCACGGCTCCAGCAGCCCGGCCGCGTCCCCGCACACCAGCACCCGGCCGCGGGACAGCGGCGAGTCATCGGCGCGGCAACGCGTCAGATGCCCCGAGGAGATGCTCGGTTCGAAACCGGCCAGGCCCAGCCGGCCGATGAAGTCCTCCAGATAGCGCTTGGTCGCCGCGCCCTCACCACGTGCGGAGATGACGCCCACGGTGAGGGTGTCGCCCTTGGGGAACACCCAGCCGTAGCTGCCGGGGATCGGCCCCCAGTCGATGAGCACCCGGCCCGCCCAGTCCTCCGCGACCGGCGCCGGCACCGGAATCTCCGCCTCCAGGCCCAGGTCGACCTGGTCGACCTTGACCCCGACGTGCCCCCCTATACGGCCCGCGCTGCCGTCCGCGCCGACCACGGCACGCGCCAGCACCACCTCGCCGTCGCCCAGCACCACCGCGACGGTCCGCCGGTCCGGCACCTCGGCACCGTGCTGTTCCACCCGCGCGACCGTGACACCGGTGCGGACCGTGGCGCCCGCGTCCTGGGCCGACTCGACCAGCCGGGCATCGAACTCGGGTCGGTTGATCAGCCCGAACAGCATGTTCTTGGAGCGCCGGGTGCGGGTGAGCCGGCCGTTCAGCGAGAACGTCACCGCATGCACCCGGTCGCGCAACGGCAGGTCGAAGCCGGGCGGCAGGGAATCCCGCGAGGGGCCGATGATGCCGCCGCCACAGGTCTTGTAGCGCGGGAGGTCCGCTTTCTCCAGCAGCAACACCCGGCGTCCCGTACACGCCGCGGCATGCGCGGCCGAGGCGCCCGCAGGCCCCGCGCCCACCACCACGACGTCCCAGACCTGCTCGTTGTCCTCCGCTGCCCGCTCGCTGCTCACCTGTGCGTCTGCTCCCGTTCCATAGCTGGCTGCGCGTCCCGCCCGCATCCTACGGGCCGCTGTTGTACGCGGGGCCTGTGGGAAGATCGGGGGCACTGATGTCCGTACGTCCGGCCCGTCCGGCTCACAAGGTCCGGACGGCCCGTACGCACAACGCCGCGCCCACCAGGAGCGTTCCATGACTGACAGTCCGCTCGCACACACCGTCGCCGCGCTGCAGCCGCGTGCCAGGACCGAACTGGCCGAGCTGGTGGCCTTCAAGTCGGTGGCAGATCCGGCCCAGTTCCCCCGGAGCGAGTGCGAGGCGGCGGCCCGGTGGGTCGTCGAGGCGCTGCGGGCGGACGGCTTCCAGGACGTGGCGCTGCTGGACACCCCCGACGGCACCCAGTCCGTGTACGGCTACCTGCCCGGCCCGGCCGGTGCCCCGACGGTCCTGCTGTACGCGCACTACGACGTGCAGCCTCCGCTGGACGAGGCCGCCTGGGTCTCCCCGCCGTTCGAGCTGACCGAGCGCGACGGCCGCTGGTACGGCCGCGGGGCCGCCGACTGCAAGGGCGGCCTGATCATGCATCTGACGGCGCTGCGCGCGCTGAAGGAGCACGGCGGGGTGCCGGTCAACGTCAAGGTGATCGTGGAGGGTTCGGAGGAGCAGGGCACCGGCGGACTGGAGCGCTACGCCGAGGCACACCCCGAGCTGCTGGCCGCCGATGCCATCGTCATCGGCGACACCGGTAACTTCCGGGCCGGGCTGCCGACGGTGACCGCGACGCTGCGCGGCATGACGCTCGTCCGGGTCCAGGTCGACACCCTGGAGGGCAATCTGCACTCCGGCCAGTTCGGCGGCGCGGCCCCCGACGCACTGGCGGCGCTGATCCGGATCCTGGACTCGCTGCGCGCCGAGGACGGTTCGACGACGGTACAGGGCCTGGCCGCCGACGCCACCTGGGACGGCCTTGCCTACCCGGAAGCCGACTTCCGCAAGGACGCCAAGGTCCTGGACGGGGTCGGGCTGCTCGGCAGCGGCACGGTCGCGGACCGGATCTGGGCGCGGCCGGCCGTCACGGTGCTCGGCATCGACTGCCCGCCGGTGGTCGGCGCCACCCCGTCCGTCCAGGCCGGTGCGCGGGCGCTGGTGAGCCTGCGGGTGCCACCGGGCACGGACGCGGCCGAGGCGACGAAGCTGCTGGCCGCGCATCTGGAGGGTGCCGCTCCGTGGGGTGCGCGGGTCGCGCTCGAGCAGGTCGGGCAGGGGCAGGCGTTCCGCGCGGACACCAGCAGCCCGGCGTATGCGTCGATGGCGGCGGCGCTCCAGGAGGCGTACGACGGCGAGGAGATGCAGACCTCCGGCATGGGCGGCTCGATCCCGCTGTGCAACACCCTGGCCGGGCTCTACCCGGACGCGGAGATCCTGCTGATCGGGCTGAGCGAGCCGGAGGCACAGATCCACGCGGTCAACGAGAGCGTCTCGCCGCAGGAGCTGGAACGGCTCTCGCTGGCGGAGGCGCTGTTCCTGGGCGAGTACGCGAAGAGCCGCGCCTGAGGTCCTGAGGCCCGCCGGGACGGGCGCCGCGGCCGGGCCGGGGCGCGGCGCCCGATCCCCCGACGGGTACGTCAGCCGACGGGAACCCCCGCCTCCAGGTGGAGCGGACAGCCTTGTTCGCGGGCGCGCAGCGCCCAGCGCAGCCGGTTCCAGCGCACCGGCGGCAGCATCTTCTCGGCCTCGGTCTCGGTGACGAAGCGCCATTCGCGCAGTTCGGAGCCGGGCAGCAGCAGCTTGCTGATCCGGTCGTCGGTCAGGGTGCCGCCGTCGTAGAGCAGCCGCATACCGCCGAAGCCGGGCGGTTTGGGGGCTTCCCAGTCCAGGACGAGCAGCCGGGGCGCACGGGGCAGTTCGATGCCGAGCTCCTCGGCGACCTCCCGTACCCCGGCGTGGACGGGGGCCTCCCCGCGCTCCACGATGCCGCCGGGGAATTCCCAGCCGGCCTTGTACGTCGGGTCGACGAGCAGCACCCGGTCCTGGTCGTCGAAGAGCAGCACCCCGGCCGCGAGCGTCTCGGCGGTCGGTTCGGGGGTCTGCACGATGTCGCAGGCGCCGGCGCCGGTGCGTACGGCCTCGGCGACCCGCTCGGCGGTCTGCCGGGGCGTGAGCCGGGTGGTGTCGACGACATGGGCGTCGCCCTGGAGCCAGGGCAGGGCATCGGCGTACGGGCCCAGGTGTTGCAGGCTCCACCGGCGCGTCGACGCGGCGGCTTCGGTGGCCTCGGTGTCCTCGGCGGCCTCGGTGTCCTCGGCGGCGTCCGCACGGTGGGCTATTCGGGCCCGCAGGATCGTTTCCTCCGCATGCAGCAGCACATGCCGTACGGGAATCCGGCGGGCCGCGAGGGCCCCGAAGATCTCGTCGCGGTACTCCTGCCGCAGCAGCGTCATCGGCGTGATCAGCGGGCCCGGCACTTCGGTGAGCAGTGCCGCGGCGGTGTCCACGACCAAGCGCCGCCAGGCCGGCAGATCCTGATAGTCGTCGATCTCCTCGAACCGCTTGGCCGGCAGCATCAACCGCAGTCCGCTGCCGAGGAGTTCGGGGTCGTAGAGCGTGCTTCCGGGAAGCAGGTCGAGCAATTCTTGAGCCGCAGTGGTCTTGCCCGCACCGAACGTGCCGTTCAGCCAGACGATCACGGTTTCCCCTCTTCCCTAGACCCAGGTGAGTTGCCCGGCACACCCTGCCACGGAAAGTCCGGGCCAGGGGCCGCGCACAGGACCGGGAACGTTGCGCATTCGACCAACGGCGCGGCCAGGGAGACTTCGCGCACCCGTGGACGAGCCGATCGCGAAATGCACCGCGCGGAGGATGCCGGTCACCGCATCCCCGCCACGAAGCCCCCGGCAAACAAGCGCTCCCCAGCCCCTCCAGAACCGAAACCCTCCCCCGCATACCGGATTCCCGCCCCGTCGACCCAGGCGGCGCGCATATGACGGCGTCCCGTGGACGCCCCGCGGCCGGTTCCGCACGGTCCACCACACTTTGCCCGCCTCAAGGGCCGAGCCGGCGAGAAAATGCCGCGGGAGGAGCGGAATGAGGAGTGGAATACAGGGCTCGCGGGCGGCACATGCGTCGAGAACGCGGTGCGCGGTGCGGTGGCCGCTGCGCGGTACGCGGTGTGCCGTGCCCGGTGATATCCGCCATCGGTGGTGAACCGGCCGCGCATGATTTTCGGGGCCAAGGGGTCCGGAGCTTGCCCCGCTGAAGGGAAAGGCCCTGCCCTGGACGGAAGTTGTTGCCCTTCCAAAGGAATTGCTCGGCCGCGTCGGCGAGTGAACGGAAGACGTACGGAGGGAGAGTGACCTGCCGGTACTGCATCGGGCACGCCCTTCTCCGCCACTGATTTGCGACCATCAGGAATTCGGGGGCGGGGCCCGCAGGGAATTCTCCAGGATGCAGACGCAGGTGCGGATGCAGATACGGAGGCGGTGAGTCGGAGACGGAGGCGGTGGCGGTGGCGGAGACCTATATGGACGCGGACAGGGATACGGATACGGGCGTGGAGGCGGATGCAGAGGCGGAGAAAGCGGGAGAACCGGGGAACGGCGCGGGGGGCGACGATGAGCGAACGGGTCCGCTCGGGGCAAGCAGGGGGCCGAGCCAGAGGCGAGCAGGCGAGCAGGGCGGAACCAAACATAACCAAACGCACGTGGCGGGATCTCGTCCCGAACGGCGGGGAACGTCACGAACTTTGGGGCGACAGAGGAAGCCCCACCGCCCCTCTTCCAACAGACTCCAACAAGCTCTACCGTAAACACTCGCCAGCGACCGGTCGCGACCCCACCCCACCTCTCGTGAAGACGGAGGACGCGAAGCATGCGCGTTCATATCCGCACCACCCACCGGCGAGGTCACCGAAGAATCGTCGGAGCGCTGTCCGCCGCGCTGCTGTGTACGGCAGGGGTGACCGCCCTGCCCGCCGCGGCCCGTACGCCCGACACCCCGGGCCCCGGCACCGTTCACAGCAGCGGCACCACCCCCGCGCCCCGGCTTCCCGACGGGCTCGCCAAGACGCCCCCGATGGGCTTCAACAACTGGAACTCCACGGAGTGCCGGGCGGAGTTCAACGAGGAGATGGTCAAGGGCATCGCCGATCTCTTCGTCAGCAAGGGCCTCAAGGCTGCCGGCTACCAGTACGTCAATCTCGACGACTGCTGGGCGCTGCCCACCCGCGACGGGGAGGGCAAGCTCGTGCCCGACCCCCGGCGTTTCCCGCACGGCATCAAGGCAGTTGCCGACTACGTGCACGCCAAGGGCCTGAAGTTCGGCATCTATACGAGCGCCGGCATCAAAACCTGCAACCCGGCCGGATTTCCCGGCGGCCTGGGGCACGAGACGTCCGATGCCCAGCAGTTCGCCGACTGGGGCGTGGACTACCTGAAGTACGACAACTGCAATAACCTCGGCGTGGACGCCAAGCAGCGGTACCGCACCATGCGGGACGCGCTCAAGGCCACCGGACGGCCCATCGTCTACAGCATCTGCGAATGGGGCGAGAACAAGCCCTGGGAGTGGGCGTCCGACGTAGGGCATCTGTGGCGCACCACCGGCGACATCAGCGACTCGTGGGCGAGCATGCTCGGGATCGCGAAGCAGAATCTGCCGCTCGCACCGCACGCCGGCCCCGGGCACTGGAACGACCCGGACATGCTGGAGGTCGGCAACGGCGGGATGACGGACACCGAGTACCGCAGCCACTTCTCGCTGTGGTCGATGATGGCCGCCCCCCTGCTGATCGGCTCCGACCTGCGCAAAGCCACCCTGGAGACCTTCACGATCCTGGCCAACAAGGACATCATCGCCGTCGACCAGGACGCACTGGGCAAACCGGCCACGGTGCTGGCGTCCGAGTCCGGCCGCTGGACGCTGGTCCGGCAACTGGCGGGCGGCGACCGCGCGGTGGCGCTGTTCAACGAGACCGACGAGCCGCAGCGGATCTCCACTACAGCCGCGAAGGCGGGCCTTCCGCGGGCCGCCGGCTACCGCCTGCGTGATCTGTGGCGGCACCGGGACACCCACACCACGGGCACTGTCTCCGCGACCGTTCCGGCGCACGGCACCGTCGTCTACCGGATCTCCGCCGACCCGCACTGGGCCGGCTACCCGCCGGCCGTCGAGACCGGTCTCGATCACACCCCGCTGGCCGAGGCCGGCACCGCCGCCGACCTCCGCTCGACCGTCCGCAATCTGGGCGGCACCCCCGCCAGGAACCTCCAGGTGACGCTCAAGGCGCCGGGTGGCTGGCAACTCAAGGCGGCCTCGCCGGCGACGGCCCGCGCCCTGCCCGGCGGGAAGACACTCACCACCCGCTGGAAGATCACCGCGCCGGCCGGCACCCCGCCCGGCGCCTACGATCTGCCGCTCACCGCCGGATATCGCTCACCGAGCGGCGAACGGGCCACCACGACACTGCCCGGCACGGCTCATGTCGTGGTGCCACCGCCGTCCGGGACCTCGTACGCCGCCGAACTGCCCTGGCTCACCGCCACCAACGGCTGGGGCCCGGTCGAGAAGAACGCCAGCGTCGGGGAGCGTGCGGCGGGGGACGGCAGACCGCTCAGCATCGGCGGCACGGGCTTCGCACGGGGCCTGGGTGCCCATGCCGCCAGCGCGGTGAGCTTCTACACGGGCGGACGGTGCTCCGCGTTCCGTGCCCAGGTCGGCGTCGACGACGAGGCCGGTGACCGGGGCTCGGTGGGCTTCGAGGTGTGGGCCGACGGCAAGCGGGTCGCCAGGACCGCCACGGTGACCGGCGCGGACGCGGCCACAGCGGTCAGTGCCGACATCACCGGAGCGCGGACCGTCCGGCTCGTCGCGACCGACGGCGGTGACGGGATCGACTACGACCACGCCGACTGGGCGGATGCCAAGTTCAGCTGCTGACAGCCGGGTTGCTGCCGGGCGGGCCGAACGGCCCGCCCGGCGCCGTTTCCAGACGCCACTCGACGAGATGCACCCAGCACCCCGCCATGCGGACCGCACGCCTGGTCAGAGCGCCTGGTCAGGGTGCCGCAACGAAGGCTTCGAGACGGGACTGCTGGGCGGCGGCCGCGGCGGCTCCCACCACCCCGGCGTCCGTACCCATCTGGGCGGGGACGACCGTCAGCCCCGAGGTGAACGACAGCGTCGCGTAGTCCCGCAGAGCCGCCCGCAAGGGAGCGAAGAGGACCTCCCCCGCGCCCGCAACTCCCCCGCCGATGACCGCGATATCGATCTCGACGAGCGTGGCGGTGGCGGCTATCCCGGCGGCCAGCGCCTGCGCGGCCCGCTCGAAGGAACGGCGGGCGACCGGGTCCCCGGCACGCGCGGCGGCCGCGACGGCGGCCGCGCTGGCGTCACCATCGGGGCCCGGCTGCCAGCCGTGGGCCAGCGCCCGGCGGGCGATGTTGGGGCCGCTGGCAATCCGCTCCACACAGCCGCGCGCCCCGCACGGACAGGGGTCACCGTCGAGGTCGACGCTGATGTGTCCGATGTGCCCGGCGTTCCCCGTGGGGCCAGGATGCAGCCGGCCGTTGAGCACGAGTCCGCCGCCGACTCCGGTGGAGACCACCATGCACAGCGCGTTCGCGTGGCCGCGCGCGGCGCCCTGCCAGTGCTCGGCCGCGGTCATCGCGACGCCGTCACCGACCAGCACGACCGGACGCTCCCCGACGAGCGCCCGCACCCCCGCGACGAGCGGGAACTCGCGCCAGCCGGGGATGTTGACCGGGCTGACGGTGCCGGAGGCCGCGTTCACCGGGCCCGCACTGCCGATACCGACGGCCGCCACCCGCGCCCACTCCGGCCCCGCGGCCAGCTCACCGACCACCTCGGCCACCGCACGCATCACGGTCGCCCCGTCCTTGTCGGCGGGGGTGGGCCGGGCCGCCCGCACGATCAGCCTGCCGTGAGTGTCCACCAGAGCGCCGGCGATCTTGGTGCCGCCAATGTCCAGCGCTGCGCTGAGGTCCGTCTGCATCGGTGATGAATCTCCTGGTGGGCCCGGGAACCGGGGGTATCGGCCCGGCGTGAGAACGCCAGTCTTCCGTTGATTGACAACGTTGTCTAGAGGCTATGCTCGACGCCACACCTGGACGCCGAGAGAAACAGGACCGCACACCGTGACCGACACCGCGCGGGGCACGTCCCGCCGCTATGGCACCCGGCCCACGATGAAGGATGTCGCGGCACGCGCCGGCGTCGGACTCAAGACGGTCTCCCGCGTGGTCAACGGCGAACCGGGCGTGACCCCGGACACCGAGCGACGCGTCCAGGAAGCCATCACCGCCCTGGGATTTCGCCGCAACGACTCCGCCCGGATTCTGCGCAAGGGGCGCACGGCCAGCATCGGTCTGGTGCTGGAGGATCTCGCCGACCCCTTCTACGGCCCGCTCAACCGCGCCGTCGAGGAAGTCGCGCGCCGCCACGGAGCGCTGCTGATCAATGGCTCCAGCGCCGAGGACCCGTCCCGCGAACAGGAGTTGGTGCTGGCGCTGTGCGCGCGACGGGTGGACGGACTGGTCATCATCCCGGCCGCCGACGACCACCGCTATCTGGAGCCGGAGATCACGGCCGGGATAGCGACGGTGTTCGTGGACCGCCCGGCAGGCCGGATCGACGCGGATACCGTGCTCTCCGACAACTTCGGGGGCGCCCAGGACGCGGTGGCCCATCTCATCGCGCACGGTCACCGCCGGATCGGCTTCATCGGCGACCAGCCGCGGATCCACACCGCACGGGAGCGGCTGCGCGGCTATCGCGCGGCGATGGCCGCGGCCGGACTGCCCGTCGACGATTCCTGGGTGTCGCTCGGCTCCACCGCACCCGACCGCGTACGCGCCGCCGCCACCACGATGCTGGATGCCCCGGAGCCGGTGACCGCGCTCTTCGCGGGCAACAACCGGGTCACCGTCACCGCCGTACGCGTCCTCGGTGAACGCCCGCGCCCGGTCGCGCTGGTGGGCTTCGACGACTTCGAGCTGGCCGATCTCGTCCGGCCCGCGATCACGGTCGTCGCCCAGGACCCGGCGCACATGGGCCGGACGGCCGCCGGTCTGCTCTTCCGCCGCCTCGACGGCATCGAGGACCCGCCGCGCCGTACGGAGATCCCCACCCGTCTGATCGCCCGTGGCTCGGGCGAGATCCCTCCGGCCGAGGACTGAGCGAGAACGTCCTGACCTGATGGCCCGTCCACCAACCGCCCGGGCCACTCGGACCACTCGGGCCACCCGCGACGGCACCGATCGCACCGCCCGCCCACACACCGTCAACTGCCCCTTGGCACCGGCCCACACCAGTCTCATCGGCTCCCCCGCCGTGGTCCTTCCTCAATCCACAGCCATGCTCGCACGAGCCACTGACAACGCGATGCCGCCGCGTACGGCGCCAGCCGTGGGAAGCGCCGGTCGCGGGAGGCGCCGGGCCCAGCAGCCGGCGCGCCGCACGGCGCCAGGGCCGCGCGGCTCTCCCCCCGCCCCTCAGGCCTCCCC
>NZ_SDIG01000234.1:0-8017 GCF_004122755.1 Streptomyces sp. TM32 | reverse complement strand
TCGCTTTCCCCGTCCTCGTCCTCGGCCCCGCCCTCGGGCCCACGCTGCCGTTGCCGGCCCTCGCGCACCAGCTTCCCCACGGTCCGCACCAGCTCGGCCGGCTCGAACGGTTTCGCCAGGAACGCGTCCACCCCCACCGACTCCCCGTTGTCCACCTCGCCTTGGGTGCAGGCACTGACGATGGCGATCGGGATGTCCCACGTCCGCGGATCGGAGCGCAAGCGCGCCGCGGTGTGCAGACCGTTGAGCCGCGGCATCACGACATCAAGGGTCACGACATCAGGTCTCACGTGGTGCACGACATCCAGACACTCGGCACCATCAGCCGCGGTCACGACCTCGAAGCCCTCCAGCTCGAGATTGACCCTGATCAACTGCCGGATCACCTTGTTGTCATCGACAACAAGGATCCGACCGGACAAGCCAGGCACACCATGAGACTAGGGCCCCACCTGCGGCTGCGTCCCGGTTTTCCCCACTTCCGCCCCCGTGTGAGGGACCTTTCCCCGACCGCCACCCACCAGTCGGCACCCATGCGCTAGGGACCGGTGAGCACCTCACCCGCCCCCTCCCCACCTCCCGCCAAACCTGTTCATGAACACCCCATCAGAGCTGGTAGGGTTCTACCCGTCGCCGCACAAACCGGCGGCAACGCCCCCGTAGCTCAGGGGATAGAGCAACGGCCTCCGGAGCCGTGTGCGCAGGTTCGAATCCTGCCGGGGGCACCCAGGAAGTGGCACGAGATCGGGAATGATCGGTCTCGGGACCCGGGTGTCATGATCGGACGCCAGCATTTCGATGCGGGCGTCCGATTTTTTGTTGCCCTGGCCCAGCCCGCGAGCGGGGCGCGCCGGTTCACGGTTCCCGGCCGGCGCCCGTCGCTCGACGAGCCACCGGCCAGGCCGCGGCCACCGCGCGCCCGGCCTCGCCCAGGCGATCAACCGGTTGGGCCGCAGCCGCCGCGGCCGCCCTTCGCTCCCGCGTGCTTGTCCATGTCGTTGACGGCACGACCCGCCTGGCTCAACTGAACGACACCCCCGAGGCGGCGGCCGCGAACTTGTGGGCGTGGACGGCCACTTCCTCTGCGTGGCCGTGCAACGTGGCCGAGTGCCTCGGCAATTCCTCCGGACGGGTACTGAATCGGCTGTCGGCGGCGCCGCCCGCTGCGCCGCCGGCAGGCGCCACTCCGTCCGGGGGCCTGCGCTCCTCGCCGTCCGCACCCGGGGTGGCGAGGATACGAGGACATTGGGGTCGGCTTGGTCCGGCTCCTGCCCGGACCCGAGGGCGGGGCGCCCGCCGTGACGGGCGCCCTGGCCGCTACGGGACGGTGAGGACGATCTTTCCGGTGACGCGGCCGGTGTCGCCCAGGGCGTGGCCCTCGGCGGCCTGGGCCAGGGGGAAGGTGGCCTCGATGACGGGCTTGAGCTTGCCCGCGTCGAGCAGGTCGGCTACCGCGCGCATGCCCTGCTGGTCGGCTTCCACGAGGAGGGGGTAGGCCCGTACTCCCAGGGCGGCGGCCCGGTCCGCCAGGTCCTCGGGGAGCTCCCGGATGGCGATGGAGATCAACTGGCCGCCGGGCTTCAGGGTGGTGAGGGAGCGCACGACCGTATCGCCGCCCAGGGCGTCGAAGACCAGGTCGACGGGGGCGATCTCGGTGAAATCCTCGGTCCGGTAGTCGATCAGTTCGTCGGCGCCGAGTTCGCGCAGCAGCGCGTGCTTGGGGGCGCTGGCGGTGCCGATCACGTACGCGCCCCGCTCCTTGGCGATCTGCACGGCGAAGTGGCCGACGCCGCCCGCCGCGGCGTGGATCAGAACGCGCTGGCCGGGCTGCACGTTCGCGGCGTCCACGAGGACCTGCCAGGCGGTCAGGGCGGCCAGCGGGACCGCGCCCGCCTGGACGTGATCGATGCTCTTCGGCTTGCGGACCAGCGCACGTGCCGGGGCCACCACGAACTCGGCGAACGAGCCGACTCCGTACGGGTACGGGAGCATGCCGAAGACCTCGTCGCCCTCCTCGTGGAGGGTGACGCCGGTGCCGACGGCCTCGACCACACCGGAGACGTCCCAGCCGAGCACCAGGGGAAGTCGGCCGAGGAAGCCGGCGAACCAGCTGTGCTTCCAGTCGGTCGGGTTCATCCCCGCCGCGCGGACGCGGACGAGCACCTCGGACGGGCCGGGCGACGGACGGTCGACCGCCACCTCCCGCAGGACCTCGGGACCGCCGTACGTGTCCTGGCTGATCGCCGCCATCTTGTTCATGCCTGCCATGCCCTTCATTCGTCTCATGCGTGTCATGACCGTGGTGGCTGTCGTGACTGTGGTGACGGTGGTGTGTTCAGGATGGTCTGCGCTGACCTGCATCGATAGCGGCCCGGAGGTCATGGTGTGCACATATCGGGCCATGCATCGTGTGGTGGTTCTGGCCCTGGACGGGGTCATACCGTTCGAGTTGAGCCTGGCCTCACGGCTGTTCGGGGTCGCCACCGATCCCGACTTCAGGCCGCTCTACGAGGTGGTCACCTGCTCTCTGGACGGCAAACCGGTCCGGACCGCCGCCGACTTCGGCGTCACCGTGGAGCGCGACGCCTCCGCACTGGCCGCGGCGGACACCGTGGTGATCCCCGCCTCCGAGACGTTCGCCGAGATCGTCGACAGGGAGGCGCTGCCGCGCCGTCTGGCCGAGGCGCTGGCGCTGATCGGCCCCGACACCCGGATCGTGGGGATCTGCCTCGCCACGTACGTACTGGCGGCGGCGGGACTGCTCGACGGCAAGGCCGCGGCCACGCACTGGTACCACGCCGCCCGTTTCCAGCGGCTGTATCCCCAGGTCCGGCTCGCGGCCGATGTGCTGTTCGTGGACGCCGGACGGGTGCTGACCTCGGCCGGGGCGGCATCGGGCATCGACCTGCTGTTGCACCTGATCCGGCGGGACCACGGCAGCGCAGTCGCCACCCACGTGGCCCGGCGCTGCGTGGTCCCCCCGCAGCGGGAGGGTGGCCAGGCGCAGTACGTGGAGCGGCCGATGCCGCAGAGCGTGGACGCCGGCACGTCCGCGACCCGTGCCTGGGCGCTCGACCGCCTGCACGAGCCCCTCCAGCTGGCCGACTTGGCGGCCCACGCGGGCATGAGCCGCCGCACGTTCACCCGTCGCTTCCGGGCCGAGGTGGGGTTGAGCCCGGGCCAGTGGCTCACCCAGCAACGTGTCGACCTGGCCCGCCAGCTGCTGGAGAGCAGCGATCTGCCGGTGAATCGCATTGCCGAACGAGTCGGCTTCGGCACGGGCGCCACCCTGCGCCACCATCTGCACGCCGCGATCGGGGTCTCCCCGGGTGCCTATCGGCGCACGTTCCAGACCTCCACGCCGGACGTCACCCGTACATGACCACCACCCCGGACATCACCCGTTCATGACCGGCCGGCTGTCCCGAGCATCGGTTGCTCCGGGCCCCAAGGCGCCTGAATTCCCCGCAAGTTCAAGATGCGGCACCCCACCACGCGCGGTAACATCGGCGGTATATGGGCATGGGTAATGAGCCTTGCAATGAGCTTTGCGATGGCGCTTGGCGAGGCTCTTGGCCATGGGGTGGGTTCACGGTCTGACGAGCCGCGATGGTTCACGGCCGACAATCCACCATGCTCGCTGAACGTCTGCTCGTTCCGCCTCGTTTTCTCGGTTGTTTTCTCGGTTGTTTCCTCGCTTGTTGTTGCTATTGCGGGAAACTTTGCTCGGGGTACCTTGCCCTCCGAGCGCTACCGGAAAGGGAACATCAGGAAAGGGAAGACGATGAACCAGGCGGACACACTCATCGACGTCGAAAAGGCCGAGGCAGGGTATCGCGAAGGTTACTCGAACGGTCACTACAACAACCATCAAAAGTATTCCCCGGCAGTCCCCGGGCTGGAGTGGTCACAGGACCAGGCATGGTGCGAGACGTTCCAGTCCTGGGCCTTCCAACAGGCAAATGAGAAAAGTCTCGCTCCGGTCACCGCCTCCTGCGCGACCGCCGTCAACTGGTACAAGAACAAGGGCAGGTTCTCGTTCTACCCCGCGATCGGGGCGCTGGCGTTCTTCGGGCCGGCGGGAGGCGAGCACGTCGGACTGGTCTACAAGTACGACGCCGACAACGCGTACACCATCGAAGGAAACACCAACGACAACGGTTCGTTCGAAGGCAACGGCGTATACATGAAAACGCGCCCTCGCAGGGACGGTTTCCTCTACGGCTACGGGCTGCCGGCCTTCACCGAAGGCGTCGTCACGGCGGATCCCGGCCTGAAGGACAAGCCCGGCTTCACGTACCAGGCCACCGCCTCGTCCGGTGTGGCCGGTTCACCCCCCACCACGCCGGTCGAAACCGCCCTGCCGTGGGTGTCCTCGAACCAGCTCATCTGGGCGGCCACCCACTCCGTGGACCAGCAGCGGGCCGTGGAGCCCGGCAACAGCAACCCCGCGGACGACGTGGCGCTGGTGCAGGACGCGCTGGAGAAGGTCATGGGCGTCGCCGTGGGCGACCCGCACGGCGTCTTCGATGCGGAAACGCAGAAGCTGTATGACGCATTCCGCAAGGACAAGCTGGGCTTCTCCGCGGCGGACGCCACGGGTTCCCCCGGACCGCGGTCGCTGATCGAATTGGGGAAGCGGTCACAGCTGTTCACCGTACGCGCGGGCTCGTCTCCGGCACTCACGCTGCCCATGGTGAACGTGAACCAGGTGCAATGGGCCGCGACGCACAGCGCTCAGGAAGAAGAGGCGCAGCCGGACGGGGCCAGCAGCTCGAAGGTCGATGTGGCGCTGGTGCAGGACGGCCTGAAGAAGGTCATGCATACGACGGTGGCCGACACGGCCGGAATCTTCGAGCAGGCCACGCAGTCCCTCTATGACGAGTTTCGTCATACGGTGCTGAATCTCACCGGCGACGACGCCATCGGGATCCCGGGCGGGGAGTCGCTGAGCGAACTCGGGCAGCGTTCAGGACTGTTCCAGGTCGATTTCGGTTCGCCTGCGAGCGGGCCGGACGGCGCAGTCGCCAGCGCAGGGGCTATCAACCCGAAGGACGTGACGTTCAATCGGCATGTGAGCGGCGGCACCCTCGACGAATGGATCACGGAGGCGTGTGCGGCGGCCGGAGTTCCCGCGAACCACCACTGGATCAGGGGCATCAAGACCGCCGCCGGGCGCGAGTCGTCCGGCAACCCCAACGTGTGCAATGTCTGGGACAGCAATGCCATCACTCCGCATGGCTTCACTGCGGTCCACGACTTCGGAGACGGTGTGTACGTGGCCGGCGGAAAACCCCGGAAGATAAACGGCGCGTCGACCCCGTTCCAGTGCTCCCGCGGTGTCCTGCAGTGCATTCCGCAGACATTCGCCTCCCGCCACGCCCCCGGTACGTCGGTGAACATCTACGATCCCGTGGCGTCGATCGCCGCCGCAATCGGGTACGTCCGCAAGAGGTACGGCGTTTCCGCTGACGGTTCCAATCTCGCCGCGAAGGTCCGGCAGTTCGACCCGAACCGGCGGGGCGGGGGCTATTGACGGCGAGGACGGCGAGGATCCCGATCGACCGCACAATGAGGTGAGACACCGGGCTCCCCCGGGTCACCGGCCCCGTTCCGGTGGCCGCCGGGCCGGTGTTCCGCCCGCGGACGGAACTCCCGCCGCGCTCAGCCCGCTCAGCCGTTCAACCGCACCGGCAGTGACTCGATGCCGTACACGATCGACAGCTTGCGGAATTCCAGGTCCTCCGGGGTGGCGGCGAGGCGCATGCGGGGAAAGCGGCGCACCAGGGCCGGGTAGGCGGCGCGGAGTTCCATGCGAGCCAGTTCGGCGCCCACGCAGCGGTGGATGCCGTAGCCGAAGGCGAGGTGGGAGGGGACGTTGCGGGAAGGGTCGAACCGTTCCATGTCCGGTCCCAGTTCGCCGTCCCGGTCCGCACCGCTCAGTGAGCACAGCACCACGTCGCCGGCGGTGATCTGGACCCCACCGATTTCCAGGTCCTCGCGGGCGAAGCGCGGGAAGGCGACCTGTACGACGGTCAGGTAGCGGAGCAGTTCCTCGACATAGCGGTCGACGACGTCGTCGCCCTCGTGCAGGGCCGCGAAGTGCTGGGGGTCCTGGAGGAGGACCAGGGCGCCGAGCGCCAGCATGCTGGCGGTGGTTTCGAAGCCGCCGGTCAGGACGCCGTCGGCGAGGCCCGCCAGTTCTTCGTCGCTGACCGTGTCGCCGTGTTCCTTCACAATCATCCCGAGCAGACCGTCACCCGGGTTTTCACGTTGCTTCTTGACGATGTCCCGGAAATAGGAAAGGGACTCCGATATGGCGCCGAAGGAGGCGTTCGCACCGCTGAAAAGATCGAAGCGGGCGGCACTGAGGCGTTCGAAGTCGGCGCGGTCTTCATAGGGGACGCCGAGGAGTTCACAAATGACGAGGGAGGGGATGGGAAGGGCGAAATAGTGGACGATGTCGACCGGGTCGCCGTCCTTGCCCGCCTTTTCCATGGCGTCGAGCTGCTCCTCGACGATCTCGTGGATGCGGGGGGTGAGCCGGCTGAGGCGGCGCATGGTGAATTCGGGGGTCAGAAGGCGGCGGAGGCGGGTGTGCACCGGCGGGTCGGCGAATCCGAGTCCGCCGGGGTTCTGTTCGGCGCCCGCGCCGGCCTTGCCGACGAGGTTGGTGAAGTCCGAACTGAAGGCACCCGCCTTCCCCAGTACCGCCTTGACCTCGTCGTAGCCGGTGACCAGCCAGACGTTGGCGGCTATGGGTACGGGAAGCCTGCTGACGGGCTCCTTCTCCCGGACGGCCGCCAAATCGCCCACCGGGTTGAGACCTTCGCGGCGCAAGGGCATCAGGACGGACTCGGGCAAGAAAGACATTCGAGACAGGTCGAATCCTTTCCTGCGCGTTCTCGCCAGATACATACGGCCGGCCCAGGCGATGATCCGGGAACGGAGAGTCGTCATGACGCTAATACTGCCTTTCGTCGAGGGGGTCGGTCACCCGCACTCCGCGGCCCACATCGGCCGGGAGAGCACGGAACCTCCACTCGGCGTGTACGGGTGTGACGTACGCCATAGCCCCTCGCTCACGGTGGTCATGGCGCAAGTCCATGCCCTCGACCGGTGTCTTCGGTCGCCCGCATCGGCGTGACGAGCTCCGGCTCGGCCTTCTTCTTCTCTTCGGTCTGGACGAGTTTACAAAGTGCCATTGGACGCGTTCACGGAACAACCCGGAACAGCCCTGAGTGACCCCGGAGAAGTCCCTGACTTTCCCCCCAACCGCGCTCCGGTGAGGGTCGGTTGGAGGTCGGCTCGCGACGCCGGAAGCGTACGGGCGGCCGGACGCGGGCACCCAGGGCGCCCCACCGCCCATTACGGAAAGTGATGAGTTGCAGACCCTCCGGGGTCTCTCTAGCGTGAAAGGAGAGCGAGAGAAGGGGCAGGGCGCGCCGCCGGAGCGTGGCGCGCGGCAGGCAGCAGCCGCACTCGCCGCCAGGAAAGGGTGCGAGGAGCACCGCGCCGGCGGGGCCCGACCCCGGCCCGTCCCTCGGGTGCCGCCCGGTGACACCACTCGATCCACTCCGCTCGATCCACTCCGCAGGGACTCCCCTGAGGCTCTCCCCTTCGCAGAGAGGAAGCGCATGTTTCCCAAGTCGAAGACCGGCAGGATCTGCGTGTTCGCCCAGTGCGTGCTGTCCGGTGCGCTGACCGGGGCCGTCGTGGCCGGCCCGGCGCAGGCGACCGACGACGAGGAAGACTTCGCCCCGTATGAGGGCCGCGTCGTCGCCAAACGGGGCGTGGTGCTGCGTACGGGGCCGAGCAACGACTACCGCGCGGTCGGCTCGAAGCGCTACGGGACGGTGGTGGCGATCGCCTGCCGGATCAACGGGCAGGAGGTCGAGGGCAACCCGGTCTGGTACAAGCTCAGCGATGCCTCGTACGCCTGGTCCTCCGTGCGCGACATCGTGCACGACGGGGAGGACCCCCGCTGGTGTTGAGGGGGCGGGTGGGAGCACTCGGG
>NZ_SDIG01000233.1:0-8038 GCF_004122755.1 Streptomyces sp. TM32 | reverse complement strand
CCCACCGACCGCCCCCGCCGCCCCTCGGGGCCCGCCTAGTGCTGGGGCCGTGCCTTGGCCGCGGCCGCGGCGGCCATCTGGGCCAGCTGCGCCAGCATCGGCATCGGATCGGTCCCCACCGACCCCGGCAACGCCTCGGCCACCCGTTCCGGCGTCCATCCGCCCTCGTCGGCATAGACGGAGCGGAGCTCCCTGGGCTGCGCCCATACGGCGATCTTGGGTCCGGCCACCGTGTAGACCTGCCCGGTGATCTCCCGGGCCCGCTCGCTGAGCAGGTAGACGACCAGCGCCGCCACGTCCTCCGGCTCGCCGATCTCCGTCAGCTCCATCGGCACGTTCGCCGACATCCGCGTCCGCGCGACCGGCGCCACCGCATTGGCCGTCACCCCGTACTTGTGCAGTCCCAGCGCGGCGCTGCGCACCAGCGAGATGATCCCGCCCTTCGCGGCGGCATAGTTGGCCTGGGACACCGACCCCTGGTGGTTGCCGCTGGTGAAGCCCAGCAGGGTTCCCGACCCCTGCCGGCGCATCACCGCCGACGCCGCCCGGAAGAGCGTGAACGTCCCCTTCAGATGCGTGGCGACGACCGGGTCCCACTCCTCCTCGGACATGTTGAACAGCATCCGCTCCCGCAGGATCCCGGCCACACACACGACACCGTCGATGGCCCCGTACTGCGCCAGCGCGGTGTCCACGATCCGCTGGCCGCCGGCCATGGTGGACACGTCGTCGGCGACCGCGGTCGCCTCTCCCCCCGCCGCCTGGATCTCCTTGACCACGGAAGCGGCGACCTCGCTGCTCGGTTCGCCGCCCGCTATGGAGACGCCGTAGTCGTTGACGACCACCCGTGCGCCCTGCGCCGCGCAGGCCAGGGCGACCGCCCGGCCGATGCCCCGGCCCGCCCCCGTGACGGCGATCACCTTGCCGGCCAAGAAGTTCCCCATGTCCTGCCCCTCCCACAGTTTCTGACGGACCGTTAGATTTTTGAGCAGACCCGGTACGAACACAAGACCCCGGGCCGAACGGACCCGGCCACCCCGAGGAGGGCCCGATGCCCCTGCCGCAGGAGTTCCACGACATCGCCGCACGCGTGAACAACTGGGGACGCTGGGGGGCGGCCGACGAGATCGGCACCCTCAACCTGATCACCACCCAGGTCGTACGGGAAGCGGCCGCCTGCATCCGCAGCGGCCGCCGCATCCCGCTGGCCCTCCCGCTCCGGCAGGACGGCGTACAGACCGGCGTGATCCCCGGCCGGGTCAACCCGCTGCACACCATGACCGCCGTCAACCACGAGATCTTCGGCCCCGGTACCGTCGCGACCTCCGACGACGCGGTCACCATGGGCCTGCAGTCCGCCACCCACTGGGACGGCCTCGCCCACGTCTCGCACTCCGGGCGGCTCTACAACGACCGCCCCGCCGGCACCGTCACCGCGCACCTCGGCGCCACCGCCCTCGGCATCGAGCGGGCCACCCCGATCGTCTCCCGCGGCGTCCTCCTGGACGTCGCCCGCGCACACCGCACCGACCGGCTGCCCGCCGGCCACGCCGTCACCCCGGAAGATCTGGACGCCGCCGAGGAACTGGCCCGCACCACGGTCCGGCCCGGCGACATCGTCCTCATACGGACCGGGCACCTCCAGCACTACCTCGCCGGCAACCGCCAGGCGTACGCCTTCCCCTCGCCCGGACTGTCGCTGCGCACCCCGGAGTGGTTCCGTGCACGCGATGTCGCGGCGGTCGCCAACGACACCCTGACCTTCGAGATCTTCCCGCCGGAGATCGAGGACCTGTGGATGCCGGTGCACGCCCTCCACCTGGTCGAGATGGGCATGCCGCAGGGCCAGAACTGGAATCTGGAGGAGCTGTCCGCGGCATGCGCGGAGGAGGGGCGCGGCACCTTCTTCCTGTCCGCGACAGCCGAGCCGTTCGTCGGCGGGACCGGGGCGCCGGTCGCGCCCGTGGCGGTGCTCTGACGTGGCCGCGCCGGGACGCCGGCAGCACCCGCCGGTGACCCGGCGGCCTCGGCGTCCCCTCGCGGCGCGGCACGCCACCCCGGAGCGCTCCACCGGGCGCGCCACCTCAGCACCCGGTCCGAGCTCATCGGATTTCGCGCGATTCGCCATGACCGGCGAAGAATGCCGGCTATCCACCGACTCTGCATTGACTGGCGGGAGTTACGCCTGATGCGTCACGGCACGTGGCGCCGCGCAACGGGGCTCAAATGCCCCCAGATCGGCGCCTGCCGCCATCAGCAACGGCTGGCTGCGGTCCACCTCGCACCAGATCCGCTTGCCGGTGGCCTCCTGCTGCCACCCCCAACGGTCGGCCAGGCCGTCGACCAGCTCCAGGCCGCGGCCGTTGGTGTCGTCGCCGTCGGCGTGCCGCTGACGCGGCGGACGGGCGCTGGCATCCGCCACTTCGACCCGGACCGTGCCGACCACGGCACCCGACCCGGAAAAGCACATCCGCAGTACGGCGGACGCGCCGGTGTGGACCACCGCATTGGTGACGAGCTCGGAGATCAACAGGATCAACGTCTCCGCCACCGGCTCATCGACCCCTATACCCGAGCCCACGAGCCGCGACCGGGCCCATCGCCGAGCCCGCCCCACCTCCGCGGGGTCGGGTCGTACGTCCAACTGCACCTGAAGCACCTGCACCGCTCACACCATCCGAACCGGCGGAAACATCGCCTCGCGCCTCCACGGAGTCACGGTGCGTGACCCCGGTGAAGCACAGCATGGTTGACGTTCAGTCACCCCAACAAGCGCTTCGGGCATATTCCAGCGCAAGGGAGTATGCGTCCTGCATACTGTGCGACGCACTTTGCGGGGAGTCGAACAAGGGGGGCGACCGGGCCCGCCCCTTGGGCGAGCGGCGCGCAGTCCGTCACCCGGAGCCGTCGCCACGACGACACCGGGTTCGTTGCGCCACAGAACCACTCGCACCCGAGGGAGCGTACCCGAGCGGAACGCCGACTCCCCCCTGTGACGAGTCACGCCTAGGACACAACCCGATATCGACCCTCCGTGACCGCTTCTGCGTAGTGAGTCCGACATTCCGCACAGGGGTTGCCAGAGTCTGACTTCCTCCCCTCCCGTCACCGTTCTCACCGCCTCCGCGCCACACCGTCAGGCGATCAAGTCCGCGGCCAGGAGTTCTTCCGCCTCACCGGCGGTGCACCAGCACTCCGCCCGCAACCAGGCCCGCTTGAGATGCAGATGCACCTCGGCCTCCCAGGTGAAGCCCATCCCCCCGTGGACCTGCACACAGTCCCGTGCGTTGCGCACCGCGGCCTCGTCGGCGAGCAACTTCGCCCCCGTGACGTCGATATCACCCTCCGTGACCGACGCCGCATAGACCGCACACCGGGCGATTTCCGCCCGTACGAGCATCTGCGCGCACAGGTGCTTGATCGCCTGGAACGCGCCGATGGGGGCGCCGAACTGCTCGCGCCGGCGGGCGTGGGCGACCGCCAGCTCGACCGTCCGGGCCGCGCTGCCGAGCTGCTGGGCCGCGGTGAGCAAGGCGGCCTCGCGACGCAGTCGCGGCACGTCGAGGGCGAGGGGCTCGGTGCGCGGCAGATCCGTGACGTGGGCGAGCGGGGTGAGCGGATCGACGGAAGCGAAGGGGGCGCAGGACACCCGGTCCGCCGCACTCCGGTATACGCCGCCCGTGCGCCCCTGTGCGCCCCGACCTGCCTCGTCATGGCGCCCCGTACCCACCTCCACCAAGATCAACTCCTCGCAGCCGGCCGGGTGTTCCCACAGCACCGGGTCGCGCGTGCCCTCGCACAGCCCGACGATCTTCTCGCCGGACGCGACACCGTCCACCACCCCGGCCAGCAGCTGGCACGCCACCAGCGGTCCGGGCAGCAGCGCCCGCCCGGCCTCCTCGAAGACGAGTACCGCCGCCGGCAGCCCGAGCCCCACCCCGCCGGCCTCCTCCGGCAGCCGCAGCGCGAAGAACCCGGCCTCACCCAGCTCCCGCCACAGCGCACGGTCCGGCGCCGGGTCGCCGACCGCGGCCCGCAGCCGGTCCGGGCCGAACCGTCCGGCCAGCAGCTCCCGGGTCGCCCGCTGCAACGCCCGCTGGTCCTCGGTGAGTTGGAAGTCCACCGGCCCCCTCACCGCCCCTTCGGCAGGCCGAGGATCCGCTCGGCGACGATGTTCTGCTGGATCTGCGAGGTGCCGGCCGCGATGGTGTACGAGAGGGACGACAGCCGCCCGGCCACCCACTCGTGGTCCGCGTCCAGCGCACCGGCGCCCAGCACCTGGGCCGCCGCGTCGTACAGCTCCTGGCGGGCGTGCGAATAGCGCAGCTTGAAGACCGAGCCGCCGGTTCCCGGGACGCCCCCGATGCCGGACCGGCCGCCGCGCGGACGGGCGGCGGCGGCCTCGCTCACGTTCCACTGGGTCAGCCGCCACAGCGCCGCGAACTCCGCGTGCAGCCTGCCCAGTTTGCGGCGCAGCACGGCATCGTCCCAGCGGCCATTGGCACGGGCCGCGCGGGCGAGGGCTCCGAGCACCCGGCGGCACGCCACCACCTCGCCGACGAAGGCGGTGCCGCGCTCGAAGGACAGCGTCACCATCGTCACCCGCCAGCCGTCGTTCTCCGCGCCGACGCGGTGGCTCACCGGCACCCGGACCTCGTCGAGGAACAGCTCGGCGAACTCCGCCGAGCCGGCGAGGGTACGCAGCGGCCGGACCGTCACCCCCGGGGCGTCCATCGGCATCGCCAGCCAGCTGATGCCGCGGTGCCGGGGCGCGTCCGGGTCGGTGCGGACGAGGAGTTCGCACCAGTCGGCGACCTCGGCGTGCGAGGTCCACAGCTTGGTGCCGCTGACGACGTAGTGATCCCCGTCGCGCACCGCCGTGGTGCGCAGCGCGGCGAGGTCCGAGCCGGCGTCCGGTTCGCTGAAGCCCTGGCACCAGATCTCGTCGCCGCGCAGGATCGGCGGCAGCCAGCGGGCGCGCTGCGCGTCGCTCCCCTCGGCGGCGATGGTCGGCCCGGCGTGCAGCAGGCCGACGAAGTTCGCACCGACATAGGGGGCACCGGCGCGTTCGGTCTCCTCCAGGAAGATCAGGTGCTGGGTGGGGGTGGCGCCCCGCCCGCCGGCGTCCTCGGGCCAGTGCAGCCCCGCGTACCCGGCGTCGTACAGCCGCCGCTGCCAGGCCGCGTCGTACGCCCGCCGGCCGGACCAGTCGTCCGCCGCGGGCGGCGCGGGGAGCGTGGGCAGCACCTCGCCGAGCCACCGGCGCAGCCGTTCCCGGAAGGCGTCCTCTTCCTCGGTGCAGGTGAGGTCCATGGCGCGGCTACCGGTCGAGGTCCGGGCGGGGCCGAGCCCCGAAGAGGTGCGCGGGCTCGTCCGCACATTCGTCGACGCTGATGCTGCGCGGTGGCTCCATGGGGATTCCCCTCGTCGGCCCTCGCCCCGTATCCGGCCGGGCCCGGCTTATCTGATACACCGTCAGAAAGAGGCTAGCCCCGGCACCTCTGGACCGACAAGGCGCCGGCCTCTACTCTCGGCCCGGAAACTGACGTACCGTCAGTCACGGGAGGGCGGATGACCGGCACCACCCTGTGGGACCTGGTCGAGTGGCGCGCCGCCCGCACCCCGGACGCCACCGCCCTCATCCAGGGCGCCGCATCCGCCCGGCACGAGCGGCGGATCACCTTCGGCGGGCTGCAACGGCGCGCGGAACGGGTCGCCGCCGGCCTCCACGACCGGGGCGTACGGCCCGGCAGCCGGGTCGTCTGGCAGCTGCCGACCCGGATCGAGACCGTACTGCTCAGCCTCGCGCTGGCCCGGATCGGCGCCGTCCAGAGTCCGGTCATCCCGCAGTACCGCGACCATGAGACCGGCCACGTGCTCCGCCGCACCCGCGCCGACTGCTTCGTCCACCCCGGCGCCTGGCGCGGCTTCGACCACCGCGCGATGGCCGAGCGCCTGGCCGCCGGCCTGCCCCGCCCGCTCACCGTCATCGAGGCCCGCGACACCCTGCCCGACGGCGACCCGGCCGTACTGCCCCCACCGCCCGACAGCGCGCACCGGACCCGCTGGATCTACTGGACCTCCGGCACCACCGCGGGCCCCAGGGGCGTGCTGCACACCGACCACAGCCTGCGCACGGCCGGCCGATGGCTGGCCGAGGCGCTGCGGCTGCGCCCCTCCGACATCGGCTCGATGGCCTTTCCGTACGCCCATGTCGCGGGCTCCGACTACACCGTCATGCTGCTGTGGCACGGCATCCCGGCCGTGCTGCTGGAGCACTTCGCACTGCCCGGCTCGCTCGCCGCCTACCGCCGCCACGGCGTCACCGTCGCCGGCGGCTCCACCGCCTTCTACGCCCTCTTCCTCGCCGCCCAGCGCGCGCTGCCGCCGGGGCAGCGACTGCTGCCGTCGCTGCGGCTGCTGGCCGGCGGCGGCGCGCCCCTGCCGGCCGCGCTGTACCACGAGGTCACCGCCGCCCTCGGCTGCGCGCTCGCCCACGGGTACGCGATGACCGAGGCCCCGATGGTCACCATGGGCGATCCCCGCGACAGCGCCGAGCACCTCGCGGGTACCGACGGCCGGCCACCCGACGGGATGGAGATCAAGATCGCCCCGGACACCGGCGAGATCTTCCTCCGCGGCCCGGTCGTCTGCCGCGGCTATCTCGACGAGCCCGACCCCTTCACCGCCGACGGTTTCCTGCCCACCGGCGACACCGGGCGGCTCACCCCCACCGGCCACCTCCAGCTCACCGGCCGGCTCAAGGACATCATCATCCGCAAGGGCGAGAACATCTCCGCCCAGGAGATCGAAGAGCTCCTCCACCGGCATCCGGACGTGGCCGCCGCCGCGGTCATCGGACTGCCGGACGACCGGCGGGGCGAACGGGTCTGCGCGGTCGTCGAACAGCCCCCGGGGTCAAGGGAGTTGACCCTCGACGGAGTCACCGCCCACCTCACCGCCCAGGGCCTGGCCCGGCACAAGCTCCCCGAACGGCTGGAGGTGCTGGCCGCCCTGCCGCGCGGCACGGCCCTGCGCAAGGTGCTCAAGCAGGAACTCCGGGAGCGGTTCGCCGGTGACGGGCGGGGCCGCCCCCGAGGACGGCCGCCGGTGGCCGACTTCCCACCTCAGCCGGGGCGGTAGGCGCTGGTCGCCTGGGTGTACAGCTGGTCCACCTCGTGCCGTCCGCGGTCCGGGCCGATCACCAGGACGAGGTGGTAGCGGCCGTTGTGAATCATCGCGAGGTTGCGTACGTACACCTCGCGGCCGCTGCCGTCGCGCCAGGAGAAGGTGCCCTCGGCCATCGCCGTCTTCCCGACGTCGATCCGCTGGAGGCCGGAGGCCGAGGCCCAGCCCGAGGAGCGGTACGGCGCCAGCTCGGCTTCCTTGTTCTGCAGATACGCCATCGGGTCCGTGCCGAAGCGCGCGGTGGTGTCCCGGCCGGGCACCACCACCAGCTCGTAGTCCCCGCCGACGTACCGCACCTGGCCCTGGTTGTTGGCCCCGCGCCGCTGCCAGCCCTTGCGGACCGCGACCTGGAAGCCCTCCGGGTCGGTGCGTACCTCGAAGCCCTCGGCGACCCCAGCGGGCGCGCTGGTCTGCGGCGCGCCGCTGCTGCCGCCCCGGTCGCCGCCGCCGTCGCCGGACGGTGCGGAGCTGCCGCCGGGGGCCGCACTCGCGCTGCCCGGACGGTGCGCGCCGCGCCCGCCGGCCTTGGAGTCCTGGCCGGAGTCCGGCAGAAACGCCAGCGCATAGACGACCGCACCGACGAGGAGCAGCAGGACCGCGGCGAGCAGCAGCCGGCCGAGCGGGCGCGGGGCGCGGTCCTGCCGCGGCGACGACGGTGCGTCCGCCGGGCCGCTCCAGTTCCCTCGCTCCTGGTCGTACGGCTCGTCCGGCGTCCCGGTCCGGCCCACCGGCCCGGACGGCTTGGCGGGCCGGGCCGGCTTGGGCGCGCGGAACGGCTTGGGCTGCTTCGGGGGGCCGAGCGGGCCGCGCGCTCCGGCGCCGGGACGTATCGTGAGACGGCGAAGACCGT
>NZ_SDIG01000232.1:0-8049 GCF_004122755.1 Streptomyces sp. TM32 | reverse complement strand
CTTCGAGCTCGGCGGGGGTGCGCCGGGGAGGCCCGGTTCGCCGTGCCCCCGGCCGGCGGCGGTGACCTGCGGTCAGGCGGGCAGGGCCGGGTAGTCGGTGTAGCCGCGCTCGTCGCCGCCGTAGTAGGTGGACCGGTCGGGCTCGTTGTAGGGACCGCCGGCCGCGAGGCGGCGGGGCAGGTCGGGGTTGGCCAGGAACAGCGCGCCGAAGGCGATCAGGTCCGCGGCGCCGTCCTCGATCAGGCCGAGGGAGTCCTGGCCGGTGGGCTCGGGGTGGGTGAAGGGGTTGAGGACGAACGTGCCGGGCCAGTCCTTGCGCAGGCGCTCGGTCAGGCTGCGGTCGGGGCCTTCGAGGACGTGCAGATAGGCCAGGTCCAGCGGGGCGAGACCGGCCACCAGGGCCGTGTAGGTCTCGGTCAGGTCGGCCGGGTCGGTCTCGTTGATGTCGTTGAAGGGGGTGCCGGGGGAGATACGGATAGCGGTGCGGTGGGCGCCGATCGCCTGCGCGACGGCGGCGGTGACCTCGACGGCGAAGCGCACCCGGCCCGCGACGTCGCCGCCCCAGGTGTCGGTGCGCTGATTGGCGTTGGGGGCGAGGAACTGGTGGATCAGGTAGCCGTTCGCGCCGTGGAGCTCCACGCCGTCGAAGCCGGCGGCGACGGCGTTGCGCGCCGCGTCGGTGAAGTCGGCGATGGTCTGCACGATCTCGTCGTGGGCCAGTTCCTTCGGTGTGACGAAGTCCTGGGGACCCTGGTGGGTGTAGACCTGGCCCTTGGCCGCGACGGCGGAGGGGCCCACCGGGCTCAGGCCGTCGGGCAGCAGGCTGGGGTGGCCGATGCGGCCGGTGTGCATCAGCTGCGCGAAGATCACCCCGCCCTCGCGGTGGACCGCGTCGGTCACCTGGCGCCAGGCGGCGACCTGCTCGGCGGAGTGCAGGCCCGGGGTGTCGGGGTAGCCCTGGCCGACCACCGACGGCTGGACGCCCTCGGTGACGATCAGGCCGGCGCTTGCCCGCTGTGCGTAGTAGGTCGCCATCAGCTCCGTCGCGGTGGCCCCCTGCCCGTAGGCGCGGCTACGGGTCATCGGCGCCATCGCTATGCGGTTGGCCAGGCGCTTGCCGCCCAGCTCGATCGGGTCGAACGCGGTCGTCATGATCATTCCTTTGGTGAGGAGCGGGAGGCCGCCCGGTCCGGCGGCGCTCCCTCGGCGTGCTGGCACTCTCTCGACCGAGCCGAGGCACCATTACCTGTCCGAACAAGTAAAACACGCTGCCGCTTCCCACCTCGATGAGTGAGGCACGTCACTCGCTCCCTGTTCACTTGGAATTACCCGCCACTTACGGGATGCCCCAAGGGGAGAAGGGGGCGGCTATCCTGATTACTGTCCGGTCAGTTTTAGCCGGAGATATAGGATGGATCTTGATGAGCCGGGCAACCAACCACAGCGCACAAAGCCAGCCGAGCCAGCCGCCGACAGCGGCGTCGGCCACCTCCTCGGTGCCGGTGCCCGCCGCCGCCCACGCCGGGCCGGTCAGCCACGCGATCTTCCGCGTGGCCCGCCTGCACCGCATGATCGCCGGACAGCTCCTGCGCCGCGTCGGCCTCCACCTGGGCCAGGAGCTGGTCATGATGCATCTGTGGGAAATCGGTCCCCAGCGGCAGACCGATCTGGTGCGCCTGATCGACTCCGACGCCGCCACCATGACCCGCAGCATCAAACGCCTGGAGAACGCCGGCTTCGTCCGCCGCCGCCCCTGCCCCGACGACAAACGCGCCGTCATCATCGAACCGACTGCCGCGAGCCAGGCGCTGCGCCGAGAGGTCGAACGCATCTGGGCCGAGCTCGAAGAGGCCTCGACCGGCGGCCTCACCCCCGATCAGCAGGCCGAAACGCTGCACGCCCTGCGCCGTATCGAGGACAGCCTCGCCCGCACGGCCGCACGGACTTCCCCGGCAGACGCCCCCGCACCGGCGGCGAAGGACGACACGAGGACCGGCACGGGGCGGACGCCCCCCAAGAAGTGAGCGCGTAACGCGGCGCCCGGCCACGCCCGTTCGGTCAGCGGGTCGGCGGCGCCGCGACCCGGCAGGCCGGCCATGCCCAGGTCAGCGCGCAAAGAACCGGGGCCGGCAGCGCTACGCGCCGCCCTCGCGACGGCTGTCGGCTTGCGCCCCAATGGCGTCACGCGGACCGCTATGCTGATGAACTGCTCGAAGTTCCGGGACTGGGGGGCCATTTCTGTGCGATTTACTCTGACCTGCGACGAGGGCACCGACGAGGAGGTGTCCTCCCTCCTGGAGATGCTCCGTCGGGACAGGCACGGAGCCGGCCTCGACCCCCAGCTGCTGACGAAGCCCGGCGCACCCGGCGACATGGGCGTGCTCCATGACGCCATCGTCTTTGCCAGCGAGAACCGCCAGCTGATCGAAACGGGGCTCTCCGTCTTCGGCGCGTGGCTGGAGGCACGCCTCCAGCCGAGTGTGTGGACGGTGTCCAACGGCACCCGTACGGTGCAGGTCAGGACCAGGAAGCTGGACCGGGAGGCCCTGGAGGCCCTGTCATCCCTCATCGACGAGGACACAGAGCCCGACGAGGACTGAAGCGAGTATCGACTTGGCCATAACCGGCGAGCCTGTCCCCTTCGACCCGGCGCGATCACGGGCTGTCCTCATCGGGTGTTCCACCTACCATCCCCACCTCAAGCAGGAGGGGTTAGGCGACCTACCATCGGTGCCGCACAGCCTCGACGCGATGCGCGACCTGCTGGACCAGTGGGGGATGCCGAGCCGCAACTGCGACACGGTCAGCGACCGGAACGGACCGCTGACCACGGACACCATCCGAGAAGCACTGCGCAACGCCGCGCTGCGGCCGAAGGAACGCTCGGATCTCCTGCTCGTCTATTTCTCGGGCCACGGCTACACGATCGAACCTGCCGACGGGCAGGGGCTGTACCTCGCGCTCAGCAAGACCGAGTCGGTCAGGGACAATCACGGCAGCCTGGCGTTCGGCCTCATCGCAAACATCTTGCAGGACCCGGCGGTTCAGGCCGATCACATCATGGTGATTCTGGATTGCTGTCACGCGGGCGCGGCCGTCTCCCATGTGCGTCCGGTCCTTCAGCCGCCGGGCGAAACAGGGGTGAGCATTGCTCTGCTGGTGGCGGCCGACAAGGGCTGGAAGGCGAAGTCGCCCACCGAGGACGGGCCCAGCTTCTTCACCGGTGCGTTCATCGCGGCCGCCGGTCGGCCCGCCCCGCGCGGTGGGTCCCATCTGAGCCTCAGCGATCTCGCGCAGTCCGTGAAACAGCAGGCGGAGCAGCACAACGAGGGACTGGGGCTCCCTGATCTTCATGAGCGGGTACCGATCCCCCTCACCTTGCACGGCCATGTGGCGGACCACCCCTGGTTGCCCAACAAAGCCCACCCGACGCGCGGTTCGGCTGAGCTGTCTCTCCCCGGCACTGCTCCGGCACAGGTCGCGGCGGAGGAGGGGGCGGCGTCCGAAGCCGTACCCCCGTCCGAGGAGACGGGAGCGACGTCCGAGGCCGCGCCCCCGTCCGGAGAGAGCGGTGCGGCGGCCGAGGCCGCTCCCGTTGTCGAGAAGGCCGCTCCGTTCGGTCTGAAATGGCCCTGGGACTACCCCTCGCCGCTGCGCCCCGTCCTCCCCCGTCCGGAGGAGTTCGGCCAGCTGAAAACCCGGTCGCGGCCGGGGAACGTCGTACCGATCACCGGCGAGCCGGGGGTCGGCAAGAAGTGCCTCACGGAGATGTTCGTGCGTGAGCGGGACGGCTCGCGCGCGGTCATGCCCAGCGACCCCTATGTGCTGCGGCTCGATCTCGATCTCATCCGGTACAAGAGCCCCGTACCCGCCCTTCGTGCGCTGCAGTTCACGCTGGGCCTGGACCGGTATCGGAACGGCGGAGCACCACAGGATTCCGTCGATTTCGCGGAGTTGCGCGAGCAGGCGGTGGCGCAGCTGGCCCGGCGGGTCGGCGGCCGGCCCTTGGTCGTGTACATCACCTTGCGTACGCCCCGCTCCGGGCGCCGCAAGATCCATGACGACCTGGAACGGCTCCTCGCCTATCCGGTCTTCCGGGACGCGATCGTCCTGGTCGTCTCCGCGCGCGATCTGGAGGGGCTCACCGGCGCCGGCCAGCTCCTGCCGTCGGCGCCGGTGAACGTGCCTGCGCTCAGCCTGGACCAGTGCGCTGAGCTGTTGCGACTCCTGCTGGAGGAGCGGGACATCACGGGCGTCGACCCGGCTGCCGCACTGCGGCTGTCCGGTGCCGAGTCCATCGCGTTCCGCCCGACGGTGCTGACACAGGCCGTGGCCGCGCTCGGCCTGCGCCTCACCGCAGGGGGCACCACCGCTCACGACGGAATGCTTGCCGAGGAAATCCGCCGGGCCACCCATTACGTGGTCGGCCCGGCGCTCATCGAATCGGGCTGCCGCCTGGAGGAGGACTCCGGCCCGGGCGCCCTCGCCTTTCTTCTCGCCTGGGCACAGCTGGGATCACCGCCCCTGTCGGTGACCGACCTGCCACCCGAGCTGGGTTCCCTGCAAAGCGCCATTCCCTGGCTGCGGAAGTCGGGTGTGCTCGTCGACAGCGTGCCGGGCGAGGCATCGGAGGTGGCCATCAGCCCGGCGGCCGCGGAGGCGTTCAAGGAGATCCACAGAAGACTCCAGATGCCACCGGAGGACCGGTTCGGGAAGAACCATCTCCCCGACTTTCTCTGCGGGGTGCCGGAACCGGATGAGAAAAAAGTGGACCGGATCATCGGCGACGCCACCGCGCACTTGCTCAACCACGTGCACGAGTTCGCCGGTACGGACAGCAAGGGCCTTGACGGATTCCATGTGGTGCGGGCCCTGGAACGGGCACTCGACGACCTCGATGAACTCCCGAAGGGCCTGACCACCAACGAGTGGTCCAGCACCCGATCGGTCGTCGTGGCCAACCTGCTGGCCCGATCGGACGACGCGCTGATCCTGCCCGTCGACCTCAAGGACGCGGAGAGCGAACTCCTCGCACTCCACGGCCGCATGTCGGACCCGACGGCCCGCACACCGCTGTCAGGGGTGAAGCTCGGAATCGCGCAGCTCAACGTGGTGTCGCGGCTCTCCACCGATACGCCGGGCATCCACGACAGCTTCTCCCAGGTGCTCACACAGCTCTGGGAGGAGTTCTCCCGCCAGCCACTGCAAAGCCACGAGGACATCAACACACTCGACCGGCTGACCTTCATGTGCGCACAGCGCCTCGACGCGATCAGCGACGTGGCCGAATTCCGCAATCTCGTGCTGGAAGGCGTTTCCCACGCCGTCACGCAGGACTTCACCCCCGGCCGGGTGAGTCGAACCCTCGCCCTCGCCGGCTGGGGCCTGGGTACCGCCGAACTCTCCGACGACAGTGAGCTGCATTCCCGTACCGCGCGACTCGTCCAGTCCCTGATCGACAGCCTTGAGGAGTCGATCAGGGCCGCCCCCAGTGGCGGACTCCGGAACTTGATGCACCGGCTGAGCCTGCTGCACGCCAAGGCCAGTTGGGATCCCCAGGAGACGGCAGAGCACCTGGTCGACGCCTGGCGGCACGGAACGCGGGGCGGTGAGACGCAGGCCTGGCGAGAGCACGACGAGGTGCTCGATCGCATCCTCAGCGGTGAGGCCGCGGGAAGGGTGCTCGGTGCGCTCCTCGCCCTCCTGCTGACGGACGAGGGTGACGCATTCGAGGAGGCCATTCCACCGAACACCCGTTGGCGGGCCGCCGCCAAGGCAGCCAACATCTATAAGCGGCAGATAGCCGCCCTGCCCGCCCAGGAACAGCTCGCGGCGCTGGACGAGGTCGCCCGCTACGCGGCCGCCACCTGGTCCTCCGCCGACGACCAAACCGTGTTCGGCTCCTTCTTCACCTCCTTCATGGCCTCGGTCCGGGATGCCCAGGGCGAGCACCAGAAGGTGCTGCACGGCCTCAAGGCCCTCAAGGAGTCCCTGGACCAGGCGCTCATGGACACCCCGAACTGGATGATCCTCAGGAGTTGGCTGACCATCGTGTCGATGTTGCGCGAGCGGTCGTGGTCCCCGGAACTCACACATTCCGCAGGGCCGGCGCTCAAGCAGTGGTCCACCGTGGTGAAGTCGGCCGGCGGCGCCGACGCCGACGCGGACGCCTGGGCTCCCTTCCATGGCCTGGAGCTGCTGCACGAGGTGGATGCTCCGCTCGTCCTGCCGGGTCCGCGCATCTTCAGTCACGTCCCTGACGACGGACAGGCCGCGCACCTACGCCAGGTGTACGAGGAGCGCCGCGCCAAGGTCGCCTCCTTTGCGCAGGCGTACGGGCAGGACGTCACCTGGTTCAAGATGCTCAGCGCTCTGGAGAGCCGGGTCCTCCACGAGGGAGCGGCTCTCACGGGAGAGAGCGTGGACGTGGACGAGGTCGAGCAGATCTACCGGGTTCTCGGCGGGAGACAACCGAACCCGATTTCCGAGTTCAGCGTGATCAGGGCGAAGGACCACCTGGCTTCCTGGTTGTTCGCCAAGGCGGCCAAGTCCGCGGAGCCGAAACGCCGGAGCATCCCTGAACACAAGCTGATCGAGCTCGTCGGCGTCCGCGCCGACGCCCTTCTGCGGCAAGCACTGTGGGACGAGTACCCGGGCGAAGTCCAGCGCCGTCTGCTGGAGACGGCGCATCGCGAACTCGCCGAGACGCGCTACGCGGCGCCCGGGCATTGGAGTTCAGTGCTGCGACTGCGCACGGCCCGGGGGCACACCCCCTCACTCGCTCCGCAGCTCGGTGCCGTGGCAGAGCTGAATGCCCTGATAACGGCGGAGGAGAGCGCGGGCTTCCTGGAGCTGGCCGCAGCCCTCACGGACCTTGGCGAGCACACGTCGAGCGTCGAAATGGAGCCGTTCGTAGCGGGACTGGAGACAGCCGGAGCGAATGTCGAATCGGTCCATCAGCTGGCGCTGTTCCACCTCGAACAGGCGGAGTGGCTCTGCAGCATGGTGCCGTTGAAATGGCGCTCGGACACGGACGTCCCCTGCTTCCACAGGCCGTCCGGACTGCGTGAGGAGGAACGCCTCGCCGCAAGCCTGCGGAGTGCGTGGTCCTGCTTCAATGCAGTGGTCTGGCTCGATGCGAACCACTGGGCCGGCCGGGTCCAGTCGGCCATGGGGCAGGGCCGCGTCCTGGCCCTGGCGTCCCTGGTCTGGGGCCACGGTGCGGGCGACGTACTGGGACTGGGCGAGGGGTACACCGATTCCGCCGGGGAACTCGGGCCGAAGCTCCTCGGCTTCGCCGAACGGCACTCGATCCGTCGAGGCCGGTTCGCCGCGGCGCGGCTCTCCGAGGCCTTCCTCCCTCAGGTGCACCACGCCTGAGCCAGGAGAGGGGACGAGGACTCCAGCGGCCGGCCGAGAAGCCAGGTCGGCAGTCGTCCGACCTGGCTTCTCCGTTCCGGTGGCCGAGCGTCAGTTCTCCGGGTGGTGGACGGAGAACACCGTGTAGGCGTGCGGGTCGGGCTTGGCGAGTTCGGCGGCCTTGTCGCGGTAGTACTGGACGTCGGGGTCGCCCATGGTCGCCTTGATGTCGGCCTTGCTGCGCCACTGGGCGTAGTAGACGAGACGCTTGCCGTCGAGGCTGGTGAGGATGTTCACCGAGATGCACCCCGGGCGGTGCCGGATGAAACGGTCGGCGCCCTCGCTCATCACTTCGGCCAGTTCCTTCTGGCGGTCGGGCTCCACGTCGAAGACGTTGATCATGGCGAAGGTGCCGTCGTCGGTGCGGATCACGGTTTCACTCATGGTGTGGTTCCTTTCCTGGCCCGCGCGGACGGGCCTTCGATGTCATGAGGGGTATTCGGGGGCATAAGGGGGCTTCGGGACGGACAGCGCCGTGGCGGGGCTCGTTCAGTGGAGCGCGGAGCCTGCCATGCGCGTGGGGGGTCGCGTGGCCCGGGCCGTCGCCCATGCGCGCGCCACCTCGACGGCCTGGGCCGGGTTGAGGCGGGGGTCGCAGTGCGAGGCGGCCGGGATGGGCTGCGCGCTGCT
>NZ_SDIG01000231.1:0-8150 GCF_004122755.1 Streptomyces sp. TM32 | reverse complement strand
GTCTTGCGGGCGGGGGTGGGGTAGGGGGCCGGAGGCCCCGCTGGACGACTCCAGCGGACGGGAGTCCGGTACTCAGCTTTCCGTACGTGATCCACCGTTGCGGCACAGATCGACCAGCATGACGTGTTCGGCTTGTTCCTTGGCGCTCTCCCGCAGCTCCGCCACCCGGCGGGCGTCCTCGTCCGGTGCGGTCGCCCGGGGCACCGTGCCGGCGATGGGGCGCATGGAGAGGCTGTCGTCCTGGATGCGCACGCACAGCTCGGGCTCGCACCGATCACGGACCGGCCCGCCCACGGCACGAGGTACATGTAGGGCGAGGGATTGCGATGGCGCAACCGCCGGTAGACCTGCAGCGGCGTCAACTCACTCTCGACATCGACTTCCCGGATGATGCGCAGCAGATAGCGCTCTCCGCGATGTGCATCAGGGTGGAGAACGATGTGCAGGCGTCCGGTGGAGTCGTGAGCGTAGAGATGGTCCTGTGACAGGTTCGAGCGGGGATGAGGGCGCCACCAGTCCACGTCACCCACCCGCGACCGCAGGTACGGCTCGCCGCGGAACGGCTCGACGCACCGGCTTTGCACCGTCTGGAGGCGGGCGGACCGGTCTTCGAACAGCTCACGGTTGTGGCGGACGCGGATGCTGGTCAGCCGACCACAGGGTGGGGCCAGCGCGGCCTCGGGCACGAAGCTGTGCAGATGAGTGCGCTGTTCGACGGCAAAGCCCTGGTCCACCTCGACATCGAAGACGTGTCCGGCGAAGGTTACGGACGTCGTGGTGGTGGTCATGAGCGGCTCCCCGCGGGAACCGCGTCCTGGCTGCTGAGAAGCTCCTCGGTGGCCCCCGTGACCAGACGGCGTGCGATATCGACGCCCATCTTCACCGCGTGGTCCATGTTGCCGATCTCGTACCGCCAGGTACCGAACCGGCCGCGAGGGTAGATCGCTTGGTCTTCCAGCCACGGCACCGTCAACGCCAGCGCCTCGTCCCGGTCCAGAGTGGGGATCGGGTAGGCGTACGGGATCATCTCCACATGCGCGGTGGCCAGCTCGGCCAGCCCACGAACCAGGCGATGTCGTCGCAGCGCAGCATCGGCGGCTTTCACCAGAGCACGCTGGTTGACCCGAGTCCCGGGCATCACGGAGATCTCCGTCATCCATGAGCTGAAGGCGGTGGTGTCGGCGCCGGGGACGTTGGCAGGGGCGTACTTGCTGAAGTTGGTGGCGCGGTAGAACGGCACGTCGTCCTCCGGGAAGTAGAACCATGACCGCTCGTCCAGGGTGGGGGCTCGGTATCCGAGGCCGACCATGGCGACGGTGGTGTGCTTCAGCCGGCGGGCCGCCTCCCGTACGTCGGGTGGGCTCGTCGTCGTCATGGCGGCGAGTCGGTCCAGGGGCAGGGTTGCCACGACCTGGTCGAAAGGCACCGCCTCACCGCTCTCCAGTCGCACGAGGCAGGCGCCCGGATCGATCGACCTGGCCTTAGCTCGGGTACGGACTCGGTTGCCAAGGCGGGCGCCAAGTCGTCGCCAGATCTCTCCAGTCCCCCCGACGGAGGGGAAGGCGAACGTGGAGTTCGGTCCCCACCGCTGCATGGGGGCCTTGACACCGTAGAAAGCCGCCAGGATCTCGTTGAGGTCGACTGGTGCCACTCGCTCCGCGACCCAGCCTGCGCTCATCTTCTCTGGTGAGATCGCCCAGACCTTGGTGTTGTACGGGGCGAAGAAGCGCTCGACGAGGCCGCTTCCGTACTGGGCCTGTAGCCATGTGGCGAAGTCGGTGTCGGTCGGCAGGGTCTGTTCCCGCTGTTGGCAGGCGTGGGTCAGCGACACCAGGCACGCTTCGGCGTCGGCCTGCGGCAAGCAGTGGAGGTGCTGCTGGAAGGGGTAGGGCACCCAGCGGTCGCGGAATCGGATGTACGAGGACCGGTCGTGGTGCAGCAGTTCATGCGGGGCGAAGAGCTCGCCCAGGAGCCGGTCGAACTCTCCGAAGTGGGAGAAGACCACGTGGCCACCCAGGTCCCAGGTGAAGCCGGCACGATCGACCACGGATGATGCCAGCCCTCCGACGTTGGACGCCGCCTCCAGCAGGGTCCAGTTGCGGTGACCGAGCCGGTCCAGCTCGCTCGCGCACGCCAGTCCGCAGGGGCCGGCACCGAGGATGACGATGCGGCCGGAATGTAAGGGATATCGGAACTTGGGCATGAATTCCTCTTTTCTGTAGGGGAGTTCGAGCACGGCGTTTTGGCGGGTGGCGGCACCCTGGTCAGAGCTGGCGTTTGGGCGTGCGAGGGCCAGGCGCAGTGATCTTGAAGGTGAGCCAGACGGTCTTGCCGTTGCCGGGCTGGTCGTCCACGCCCCACTCGTCGGACAGCTCGTCCACCAGGAGCAGGCCGCGGCCCGAGGTGTCGTCGAGGCTCGGATGCTTTCGATGCGGCCGGCCCGCCCCCTGGTCGTGAACCTCCAGCCGAACCATCGGGCCACTGATGGTCAGCCGTGCCCGGAACCCGAAGCGGGGCGGACTCGCATGTACGAGCGCGTTGGCGGCGACCTCTGACAGGCACAGACACACGTCCTCCAGTCGGTCCCGGACTCCCCAGGCCGACAGAGCTTCGACGGCGAACTTCCGCGCCTCACTCACGGACGAGTCACGGTGAGGGAAGGTCCGCTCGTGCCACAGAGGCAGGCCGCTGCTGCTCCATGTCGCCTCCGCGCTCGGGGTTTCGGTACGGGGATCTGCCTGTCGCTGCGTCGTGCTGTCTCCTGCTGCTGGCACGGTGGAACACCACCTCGTCGCTCGCGTTCAGGGCGGGCATCGAGCCTGACGGCCAAGCGGCACGCCTCACCACGACATGAGCGCCGACGTCTGATTCGGGCTTGGCGAGGTGGACGACATGGGTACCGTCACGATGCCGCCGTCTCCACCGTCATCTCCTCGCACACGGCAGCTCTCACTCCTGATGGCGGCGTTGCGGGGCTACCGTCAACCGACGAGCCGACCGGAACCCATCGGGGGATTGATGGCTCAAAGGCCCACACTTCTAAGGACATTGATCACCAGACGCCACTGGCAGGTGTTCGAGACCTTCAAGCTTCACTTCGAGCGCACTGCCAACGAACTCGCCGAACAGGACCGTGATCCGACGCTTGTCGGCCTGACGCTGTCGAAGCGGCAGTTTGAGCGGTGGTACGGGGGCGAGGTGAAGACCCGCCCCTACCCGGCTCTGTGCCGGGTTCTGGAGGCGATGTTCCGATACCCCGTCGATGTCCTGCTCGGCCCGGCTGACGAGAGCGGCGCCACTATCGAGGCCGGCCAGCGGCTTCGGCTCGTCATGCCGACACAGCCGCCCTCATCCTCGCTCGACCCCCGTGAAGGGGACAGCGGCTTCGACGGCATCGAGTTCACCAGCAGACCCGTTCCAGGCGACAGCGCCGGCCGGGACACGTTAGAGAGGCAGGTCGCCATGGCAGCTCGTCGTGCATTCCGCTTCAGCGCGATGGCAGAAGGCAGCATCGTAGGCCCCGAGACCCTGGACGAGGTCCACCAGGAGGTACGTCGTCTAGCCGCCGCCTATCCGCGGCTGCCGCTGGCCACCCTCCTCGGCGACCTCGTCGAAGTACAGGACCTCTCCTTCCACTTCCTCGAACACGGGCACATCCGCCCCGTCCAAGCCCGCGAGTTGTACCTGCTCTCCGCCATCACCTCCGGCATGCTTGCCAAGGCCAGCCACGACCTCGGCGATCCGCGATCGGCGATGACACAGGCCCGGACCGCCTACGTATGCGCGGACAACGCCGACCACCACGCCATGCGCGCCTGGGTCCGCGGCCTGCAATCCCTGATCGCCTACTGGGACGGCCGACACCAGGAAGCCTCCAAATACGCTTCCCTCGGCATCTCCCAGGTGGGAGGCGTGACCGGCATCAGCGCCGTATGGCTGTCTTGCTTGCAAGCCCGTGCCGGAGCCGCACTCGGCGATGTGGCAGCCGTACGGGAATCCCTCGCAGAAGCCGAACGGGCCCGCGACGCGGCGTCCTGCGACGACCTGGACGAGTTCGGCGGCATCATGACCTTCCCCCTACCACGCCAGCTCTACTACGCCGCCGACGCCACCGCCTGGCTCCCAGACGCCCCCGAAGCACAACAACAGGCCGAAGCGGCCGTCGCCGCCTACCGCCAAGCGGAACCCGAAGACTGGGCATTCGGCGACCAGGCCGGCGCCCACACCGACCTTGCCCTCGCCCGCATCCATGCCGGAAATCTCGACGGCGTCGACGAGGCCATGCGACCCGTTCTCGACCTGTCCGCCGATCAGCGCATCAACGGCATCGTTGCCTCGGTGCGGCAGGTCCACACCGCGCTGCGTGCTCCCCGGTGGCTCACCGCACCCGAGACCCGCGCGGCACGGGAGGAAATCGAGGCGTTCACCGCGGCCCCTGTCTCTGCCCTGCCGAGGTAACACCGCCTGCGAGTAGGGTCCCGACCATGCATCCGGTCGACATCGCAGGCCCCCGGCTTCAGTTGCGCGAACTCACCAGCGACGACGTGGACGCCGTACACGCCATCTACGGTGACGCCGACGCCACTCGCCACCTGAGCTTCGAACCCCGAACCCGTGAACAGGTCCGGGAGATTGTCGTCCGCTCCATCGCCTCCTCCGGAGAGCAACCCCGCACCGAATACGCCCTCGGCGTGGTCCGCCAGGAGGAAAGCGACCTGGTGGGCTTCGCCCGCCTGGCACTCGACCCACACGCCCAGAAAGCCGCCACCATCGGCTTTGCCCTGCGCCCCCACACATGGGGCGCGGGCCTGGGCACCGAAATCGTTCACCTGATGTGCGCCCTCGGCTTCAACCACCTTGGCCTGCACCGCATCTGGGCCGCTCGCGCACCGTTGAACGCCGCCTCCGCCAAAACCCTGCTCCGCGCCGGTATGACGGAGGAAGGCCGCATCCGGGAGCACGTGTTCGTACGAGGAGCGTGGAGGGACTCGATCACGTACTCGGTCCTGGATCATGAATGGCGGGAGTCAGATGGATTCGCGACGACCAACGGGGGACTCCCGCCACACAGTGACCAAGCGCAGAGCGCCCGCCAGCCATGACAGCGGTATGCGGTCATGGCCAATGCACCAGCACTGCGTTCGGTCCGCCCCCTACCCGGTCAGATCCACGGAGGCGCTCGGCCTCATCCCCTGAACCAGGGCATGGGCTCGGGGCGGCGGTACCACCACCATGCCTTCTGTGCCGAACCAGCAGTTGGCTCATCGCGGCCATCAACGACAACGTGTTCTTCGTCGTCGACTGTCAGTTCCTGATAGAGGCTGTCGACCTTGTCGAGGTAGCGCTTGTACAGCGTGGCCACGTTCTCCGGGAGTTGGCGTAGATACCCCTCGATGTCATCGCGGTATCCGAGCACTTCCCGGTAGAACTCCACGGGGTACCAACCGGAGGGTTCCCAGTTGTTCTCTGCGCGTCGAGATAGCTTTTCCCACGCCCCCAGATATGACTTGGCAATCCGCGCCACCTCGGCAACGTCACCTGTGATGGTCGAATCACCCGCCTCGTTGCCATCTCCCTTCAACTGCTGGAGGGATTCCGCAAAAGAATCGGCCAGAGGTGTAGCAATCTTCTGCTCGCGCACTACTTCCGGAAGGTGCATCACAGGAACGTCTGGCAACCGATCGACGAATTCCTCAACTGCTGTGACTGTGAACGTTGGCTCGTCATCGTCTGACTCGCTCAGCCGAGCCCGCGTTGTCAGCCCTTCTGGGGTAACCAACCAGTGGGCGCTCATGGCGCTCTCCTGAGGCGGGTACAAAACGGGCGTACCAAGCCGGCGGGCGAGCGCTTCGGAGAATTCAGCTTCTGGAGGCTGCTGACCCATTGACTCCTGAGCATAAATGTCCAGGGATAGCGACACATTTCCCTGGACGTGAGAGTATTCACAGGATGCCAGGGCGTCCCAGTTGCGGTCTTCTTGGTCGCCGTCAGCGTCAGCGACGTCCACTTCGCTCTCTGGAACCCGGAAGATCGCAGCGAGAGATTCAGCCATGACTCCCGGGTCACAGCTATCGACGAGGAAAAGGTTGTACGTCATGGTGTGTAAGTCCCGTTGTAAATGGCCAAGGCCTTTTCGACGACTTCTGGGTTGTTGACGAAGCGAGGGTTCTTGGTCAGCTGCGGAGCCGCCGAGAGGTCCCCCTTAGCCTTTACGATCTGCGATAGCGCCGCGTACTCATTACGGTCCATTTCCACAAACCCTGGACCTTTGGCAGGGTATACGGTCCCGTTCTCGTGGACACCGTATGTGCGGCCGTTGATTTCATAGCGCTCACCGTCCGGAAGCCAGGTCCCCTTCCCTTCTGCGATGCCAGCGATATCCTTCTCGACCTCTTGGGAGTATCCCGGGAGGATGATGGTGTTCTCTTCCTTGATGTTCTTCCCTGCTCGGCCTGCGCCACCGATGGTATGCCGGTCGTTCGGCCGCTTGAGTGTTTTTCCTGCCGCTGGCCCCTTTAAATTGCTTGAGGCTTCCCAGCCGCTGGCCTTGGGAGTCCCGGAGGTTGCGCCGCTCCCCTCCGCGTTGCGCATCAAGGGGCGCCAGGTCGGGCCAACAGGACCGACAGGCCCCTCGCCGGCCATCGCAAAGCGAGGGCCCCCCAAGTTGGGTAGTGATATCTCGAAGTCGCGCAGCGGGTTCTTGAAGTTGCCCAAGCCATCCAGCTTCATCTTGCCGAAGGCGTTCTTGAAGCCACCGGCGTCGCCTACAGCCTTCGCCGCGCGGCCTGCGCCGCCCAGGGCGCCCCCCAGCAAGACCCCGCTGACTCCGGCGTCCTTGATCTCAGCCAGGTTGATGCCCTTCTGGTCACCGAGGAGGTTACGTCCGCCTTGGGCGACGACCACGTCGACAGTGATGGCTTCGATGCCGCCTATGGCGGCGGTGGCCAGGACTGTTCCGGCGATCTCCGCGACGGTGGCGGAAACGGCGACGCCCGCCGTACTCGCCGCGGCGACGATCGCCTCGGTGGCGCCGGCTGCCGCGACTTCGCTGATGCCTCCGGTGAAGAGGGCCAGGGCCGTGCCGGCGACCAGGACCGCGCCGGCGATCTCCAGCTCGTGCTCGATCTTCTTCTTCGCCTCGGCGACCTGGTCGGCGTACTTGTCCAGCGCCTTGGCCATGTCGCGGGCAGCGGTGGCCACGTCATCGAGGTAGCCCTTGCCGCCGCCGTGGTACTTGCGCCAGAACTCTCCGAACGCCTCGATCGACTTGCCCTTGTTGTTGTCGATCACGTCCTGGGCCCGCTTGTGACAGGCCGCCGTGCAGTCCTCGACATCGTCCGCGTACGTACGCCAGGCCCGCGCCGCTTCCCGGAGTTCGTCCTCGTCGCCCTCCGGCCACCACATGCCGGTGAGGTCCTGGACGATCTCCTTGGCCTTGTCGGCAGCGCCCATCACTTACCACCTTCAAAGCCGGACTTGGCCGAGTGGTCAGCGTCCTCGTGATTGGCTGCCATGTCGTTCATGGCCTTGGTGATGCTGGACAGGCCCTTGACAAGGGCCGCGGCTGCCTTCTCGATCTGCGCCTGGTGCGGGGCGTAGACGTGCTCGAACTTCTTGCCCTGCTCGTCACCGCCCCAAGGCTCCCCCAGCCCGCTCAGCGTGTGGCGAAGCTTGGCTGTCGCCCGTTCCAGGGCTACAGACTCCCGGTGGAATGTCGGTGCGGCGGACTTGAGTTGGTCGGTGTCTACGTCGAAGCCGTCGCCAGCCATGCCGTGCCTCCCCGTTGGCCGTGTACTCGTAACCCGTCGCGAGCCGCCGACGATGCGTCGGCTCACAGATAGCGACCCTCGCATACAGCACTGACAATCGCCCTGGTGGGAGCGCATTTCAGCCACCGTCCGACGCTGCCCGGCCAGTGGGACCAGGGGCAAGACTGCAGCCCCTGACAGCCGAATTCCGCAGAGGGCGATTCACCGAGCGCATTTCCGCAGCTCGCTACACGATCGCGGCTGAGCCACGGTCGGGCAGCGGCCTGTGGGGCAGCTAGCGGCGCGGGCGGCGCTGCTTGGCTGGTGCCGTGGTTACCGCTGTTGGCTGGGCGAAGGCAGGCCCGAGGGGCGGGTGCGGGGCCGCGGTGGTGGTGCGGGGGC
>NZ_SDIG01000230.1:0-8252 GCF_004122755.1 Streptomyces sp. TM32 | reverse complement strand
GAGCTTCCGCTGCCCGCCCCGCGCCGACCGCTGCCCCCACCGCACCGACCGCCGCCCGCGCCGTCACCGTCGCCGCCAGCGCGAGCACGCTCACCCGGCGCGAGAGCCGCACGGCCCGCTCGATGTCGGCCACCGCGACCGGCCGCGCCCCGCCGTTGAGCACCGGACGGTGTTCCACCCGCCCGCCGTACGCCAGCGTGCCGCCCAGCCGTACGCCCAGCGCCCCCGCGAACGACGCCTCCACGGGGCCCGCGTTGGGACTCGGGTGTGCGCCGCCGTCCGCCCGCCAGGCCCGCAGCGCGGCGCGCCGGCCGGGGCCCGCGAGGACGGTGAGTGCGGCGGTCAGCCGGGAGCCGGGCCAGCCGGCGAGATCGTCGAGCCGGGCCGCGGCCCAGCCGAAACGGCGGTAGCGCGGGGACTTGTGCCCGACCATCGCGTCGAGGGTGTTCACCGCCCGGAACGCCACCAACCCGGGCACTCCGCCCAGCGCACCCCACACCAGGGCGCCCACCACCGCGTCCGAGGTGTTCTCGGCGACCGACTCCACCACCGCACGGGCCATCTGCGGCCCGTCCAGCGCCTGCGGATCGCGTCCGCACAGATGCGGCAGCCGCTCCCGTGCGACCTCCAGGTCACCCGCCGCCAACGCACCGCCGACGGCCCGGGCCTCCCGGCCGAGCGAGGTGCCGCCCAGCACGGCCCACACCGTCGCCGCGGTCAACGCGACCCCGGCGGCGCCGCGCAGCGGGGACGGCGACGGCGCGGCGCCCCGTACGGCACGCACCAGCAGCGCGGCACCGGCCGCGGCACCGCCCGCACACAGCACGGCATGGGCCGCCCCGTATCCGCGGTGGTCGCGCCACAGCCGGCGCTCGACGGTGGCCGCGGCCCTGCCGAAGGCGGCCACCGGATGGCCGCGCCGGGGATCCGCCGCGATCAGGTCGCCGAGGAAGCCGAGAGCCGCGCCGCACGCATATCCCGCGTGTTCGCCGCGCATCGGGTCAGACCGCCGCCGGGGCGTGTGCACGCCCTACGTCTCGAAGAGGCCGCGCGGCGGCGGGCAGTGGAGCTCTCGAAGGGCGGCCGGGCATGGCGGTATGTCCTCACTCAGGGTCCGCGCCCTGGCTCGACGTGTCGGCGACATGAGTCTCCTGGCTCCCCGGATCGGCGAGTCCTCCGGCCTTCCAGCCCCTGCGCGTACGCCGTCCGGCGTCCGCGCGATGGACCGTGGCCTTCGTTGGAGGAACCCTCCCCGGTGACAGTGGCGGGACCGCGCCGGATTCGCACCGGACTTCCTCAGCTGTCGCCGAATGGCCCGGGCAGTCCACCACGCCCCGCGAATGCCCGTCAACTCACCCTTGACCTGCGACGCCGCCTCGTGGCATGGGCTGTGGTGCACGCCACAGCGTGGCGGCCGGATCACAGACGGTTGCCCGGGCCCCTGATGGCACGTCACTATCGGGAGCGCGGCGGCGATGGGGCCGCCGGAAGGGGGCCGGGGGATGCCGCGGCGCGCTGACCGTCACGAGATCCGTATCAGGATCACGGGCAGAAACGGCCCAGGATGTACGGCATGGTCGCCCAGCTGCGGCCCTACGATGGGCTCACCGTCAACACCCTGGAGTCCGCCTGGGCCAACGGCGGCGACCCGTACGCCACCGGCTTCGCCAAGGGCGAGCAGGTCGGCGCGCTCCAGCTGGGCATCGCGGACCTCAAGGACCGGCTCGGCACGCTCATGCCGCACGAGGCCGTCACGATGGACGAGACCGAGAGCCGCCGCTGGTTCGCCGACGGGCGTGCGGTGTTCATGCGCAACTGGCCGGTCGAGTACGCCTCGGTCGCCGAAAAGCTCACCGCCGGCACCACCTTCGACGTCGCCCAGCTGCCGGCCCGTCCCGCCGACGGCCGGCGGCTGTCGGTGCTCGGCGGACGGAATCTGGCGATCTCCGCCGGCAGCAAGCGGCCGTCCGGGGCACGGGCCCTGATCGGGGCGCTGACCGACCCGGGCAGCGAACGCTGCCTGCTGGAGCGGGGGTTCGCGGCCACCCGCGACTCGGCGTACCGCGAGGGGGCGAAGGCGCCGCGCTGCCCGCTGCCGCCCGTCGACGCGGAGCACGCCGAGCACGGCGCCACGGGCGGGCCGGAGCCGCGGCCCGACCCGCGCACCCTGCACGAGGCGCTGATGGCGGCCGCCCCGCGCCCGCGCAGCGCCCACCACCAGACGTTCAGCAAGGTCCTCCAGCTCGGCGTGGCCGCCTATCTCGACGGCAGTGGCGGCACGGCCATCGCCGACCGGCTGGCCCGGCAGGCCGATGACGCGCTCGGCGGCCGGGGCACCCCATAGCAAAGGCGCCCGGCGGACGACGGCTGATGCCGTGCCCCGCCGGACGCCTCGCCGCGTCCGTGGCCGCTGGGTGCGCCGCCGTTTCCGGCTGCGTCAGGCGGCGACGATCAGGTAGATGCCGTAGGCCACGGCCACCGCGCACAGGGCGAAGGCGGCCACCGCACCGGTCCGCGCACCGGCACCCGGAGCGGCGACCGCGACCGCCGCGCCCTCCTGGGCCGGCTTGCGGGACGCCCCGACGATGCCGACGGTGAACAGGCCCACGATCCCGACCGTCACCACGAGGGTGACGCCGAAGACCTGGCCGAGAGCTGTCCAGTCGATGGTCATGAAGTTCCTTTGGGTGATGACAGCTAGCGGGAGACCGTCGCGGCCTTGGCGCGCGGGGCGGGTGTCGGGGTGGCGTCGGGGCCGGCCGGCTGGGCGGGCACCTCGGCGTCGGGGGCGGTCGGCTGGGCGGGCACCCCGGTGGTTTCCGGTGCGTCCGAAGCCGGCGCCGGCTGGCCTGCCGGCGGCGGGGAGACGCTGCGCAGCGCGGCGGTCACCACGCCCGCCGGCTCCGCGGCCGGGCCCTCGTTGACATTGGTGTGGTCGATCGGCTTGCGCCGGGAGGCGGCCCAGATCGCGCCGCAGATGCCCAGTCCGAGGACCGCCACCGCCGCCACGCCCCAGTCGCCCTGGTCGGCGAGGAACGCGGCGCCCGCCGCGACCGCACCGGCGGCCGGCAGCGTCAGGCCCCAGGCGGCGACCATCCGGCCGGCCGTGGACCAGCGCACCACGCCGCCCTTGCGGCCCAGGCCCGAGCCCATCACGGCACCGGAGCAGACCTGGGTGGTGGAGAGCGCGAAGCCGAGGTGGGAGGAGGCCAGGATGGTGGCCGCGGCGCCGGTCTGGGCGGCGAAGCCCTGCGGCGGCTGGATGTCGGTGATGCCCTTGCCCATCGTGCGGATGATCCGCCAGCCGCCCAGGTACGTACCGAGCGCGATGGCCAGACCGGCCGAGGCGATGACCCACAGCGGCGGGTCGGCGTGCGGGGCGACGACCCCGCCGGTGATCAGCGCGAGCGTGATCACACCCATCGTCTTCTGGGCGTCATTCGTGCCGTGGGCGAGCGAGACCAGGGCCGCGGAGGCGATCTGCCCCGCGCGGTAGCCCTTGGCGGTGTCCGTTTCGTCGCGGTTGCGGGTCAGTCGGTAGGTGAGCCGGGTCGCCGCCATCGCGGCCAGGCCGGCGACGAACGGGGCGGCCACCGCCGGGATCAGGACCTTCATCACCACGGCCTCGCCGTGCACGCCGTGGGTGCCGACGGACACCAGGGTCGCGCCGATCAGACCGCCGAAGAGAGCGTGGGAGGAGCTGGAGGGGAGACCCGCGAGCCAGGTCAGCAGGTTCCAGACGATCGCGCCGACCAGGCCGGCGAAGATCACTTCTGGTCTGATGCCGGCACCTTCATCGATGATCCCGCCGGAGATGGTCTTGGCCACCTCCACGGACAGAAACGCACCGACGAGGTTGAGCACTGCCGACATCGCCACCGCGGTCTTGGGTCGCAATGCCCCGGTGGAAATGGTGGTGGCCATTGCGTTGGCCGTGTCGTGGAAGCCGTTCGTAAAGTCGAACACCAAGGCCGTGACGATCACGATCCCGATGAGAAGCGTGATGTGTTCCATTCACCCAGGCAATCAGTTCGAAGGTCAGTGTCGCTGGGACCGTACGGAGAGTGGGTGAACGGAAAGTGAACTGGGACGGGCCGGGCGGTGACGCCACCGCACTGTTCACGCGGAGGCACCCCAGCTGTCACTTCCGCCTCACCCGTTGGCGATCTGCGGATGCTGTGTCTGCGCACCGTTCCGCAGGTCACGGCCGCCCGATGGCGGCCGCGGTGCGTCCCGGCGGACGGTGTGCAGGCGCGGCCCCCCGATGCTGCCAGGACCCCGGCGCACAGGGGTCCGATTCCGGCCGGTCGACGGCAGCCGTAGGGGTATTCCTGAAGAACCCGCATCTCCCTGGAGAACAGCACCGGTTCGGCGGGCCGCGACGTACGGCGCCCGGCCTTTTCGTACGGTGTCGCGCACCGCACCGCATCCGCATCCGTATTGGCCGCACCGCGCCGGAGGACCCATGAAGGACCACCCCGACCACCTCGCCGCAGCCTGGAGCGACCTGGTCACGACCGCCCGCAGGACCGTCGCCGACGGCCTGGTGGTCGGCACCTCGGGCAATGTCTCCTGCCGCCTGAGGGACCTGGTCCTGGTCACCCCCAGCGGCGTCCCCTACGACCGGCTCGGGCCGGGTGACCTCACCGCGGTCGACCTGGCAGGAACCCAGATCATCGGCACGCTCCGGCCGACCAGCGAACTCCCCATGCACCTGGCGGTCTACCGCAGCACCACGGCCGCCGCCGTCGTCCACACCCACGCCCCGTACGCCACCGCCGTGTCCACCCTCGTGCCCGAACTCCCGCCCGTGCACTACATGACCGCGGCGCTCGGCGGCCCCGTCCGAGTCGCCCCCTACGCCCTCTACGGCAGCGACGAGCTCGCCGCCCACATGCTCGACGCGCTCCGCGACCGCACCGGCTGCCTGCTGCAGAACCACGGCACCATGACCTACGGCGACAGCCTGGACCAGGCCCTGGACCGCACCGCCCAGCTGGAGTGGATGTGCCGCGTGTGGCTCACCGCGCAGTCCGTGCCGGGCCACACCCCGAGCCTGCTGTCGTCCGAGCAGCTCGACGCGGCCGCGGCCCGGCTGCGCGGCTACGGCCAGCGGGGCCGCAGCCGGGACTGACCCCGCCCGGAGGCCGCCGCCCGGCCACTCACCCGCCCGACTCCGCCAGGTGGCCGCACCCGGCGGCGCTGCGCACACTGGTGAGGTGCGCCTGGGTACTGCGGCGGCCGCGGCCGCCATCACCGTGATAGGTGCCGGGGCGGCCGCCGTGGCGGTCGGCCGGTACGCCAGCGACACTGCCCTGAAACCCTCGCCCGATCAGCCGTTCCCGGGCGACTCCCGGCTCACCGTGCACTCCGCCACCGCGGAGCGCATCGCCCTCACCCGCAGCCTGGTGGCCATGCGGCCCGGCACCTACGGGCTCACCGGCAACGGCTGCCACGCCGTGGTCGGCTCCGTCGTCCACGGCATCCCGCACCCCGCCGACGCCGTCGTCCGCCGCCTGGAGCGGGTCACCCACGGCACCCTCCGGCCGGGCAAACGGATGCGGCTCACCCCGCAGGTGCACATCGGCAACCCCCGTGACGCCCTCGGCCTCGACTACGCCGACGTCGACGTCCCCGGTGAACTCGGCTCCCTCCCGGCATGGTTCGTGCCCGGCGTCCGCGACACCTGGGTCATCACCGCACACGGCCTGGGCACCACCCGGGAGCACCCCATGGTGGCCATGCCGTTCCTGCACCGCCACCGGCTGCCCGTCCTCGACCTGGCCTACCGCAACGACCTCGGTGCCCCGCGCACCGCCGACGGCATCCACCACCTCGGCGACACCGAATGGCGCGATCTGGACGCGGCGATCCGCTACGCCCTCCGCTACGGCGCCCAGTCCGTCGTCCTCCTCGGCTGGTCCACCGGCGCGACCATGGCGCTGCGTGCCGCCACCCGCTCCGCGCTGCGCGACCGGATCAGCGGTCTCGTCCTGGACTCCCCGGTCCTGGACCGCAACGCCACCATCCGCGCGCTGGCGGCCGCCCGGCGGGTCCCGCGCGCCCTGCTGCCGCTGGTGGTGCGCGCCGCCGAGGGCTCCACGGGGGTTCCGCTGGGCCACCCCACCGACGCCGTCGACCCGGAGGAGCTGGACGTCCCCACCCTGCTCTTCCACGGCCCCGACGACCGGATCGCCCCCTGGACTGCCTCCCGTTCCTTCGCCGCCCGCCGCGCCGACCTGATCACTCTTCAGCCGGTTCCGCACGCCCCGCACGCCGCGATGTGGAACGCGGACCCGTCGGGCTACGAAGAGGCCCTGCGCCGCTTCCTCACCCCTCTCATGTAGCACCGCTGCCGGTCTCCCGCCGCACCGGCTCCCGGCGCCGTCCGCCGCCTCCCCCGACGCCGCCCCCATGAACCCCGGGCATACGGCGGGACAACTCCGCCCATCAGGGATGGGACGGTGAAATGCGCCGGCCCCAAAAGGCCGCACACCGGGTTCCGATTGGGCTTTCGGGCCGTCAGCGGCAACACTGCTCCTGTGACGTCCCGTACCCCGCGCGACTCCCGGCTCCGACTCGTCCCCCGTCAACCGGTTGGGGCCGCCCGCCGAGCGGTGACAACCAGGACCAAGCGCCCGGCACCCCGGCCGCCCGAGGGCACTCCGCCGCCCGCGGAGCTGGCCCGGCAGGCCCGCGCCGTGCTGGCCGGCGCGGCCCGCCTCGCCCGGTGGGCCGACAGCGGCGGCGGCAGCGGCGGCAGCCTGCGCGCCGGCCCGGACGGCGCACTGCCCGAAGCGGCGGTGGAACGGGCCGCCGAGGCCCTGCGCCTGACACCGCAGCAGGTCCGGGTCGACTGGGACCGGGCCCGGCTCGCCGGGCTCGTCGAGCTCCACGACGGCCTGGCCCGCCCCGGCTGGCGGCTGCGCGCCTGGGACCGCGACGACACCGCGGTGCTGCGCGGCTGGGTCGCGCTCTTCGACGCCTGGTCGCTGGCCCGCCCCGCCCCGGCCGGCGCCGGCCCCGCGATGGTCGCCGAAGTCGTCGAGGCGCTGCCGCAGTTGCTGTCCCTGCTGCACCTGTCGGCCGGGCCGGTCCCGCTGTCGGCGCTGCTCGACATGCTCGGCCAGCGCGTCGCCGAGCTGCGCACCGAGCGCTGTGAGGTCCCCTACGGCCAGGAGTCCGCCCAGGACGGCCCCCAGGACGCCGCAGACGCCGACGACGCCGCGGGGGCGTCGCTGGCCGCACTGCTGGCCTGGGCGCTGGACGCGCTGCGGATCGTCGGGGCGCTGGTCCCGCCGGGCGGTACGCCGGACGGCATCCACGAGGCCGTGCACGAGGCGTCCGAGGCGCAGCTGACACCGCTCGGCAACTGGTCGGTGTGGGTCAAGCTGGAACAGATCTGCGTCGCCGCGCAGAGCCCCGCCGGCCATATCGAACAGTCCGCGGAGGCGATGCTGCGTGGCTGCGCCCGGCTCACTCCCGGACCGGCCCGCACCGAATACCGCGCCTGGCTCGCCGCGCGCTCGGTCGGCTCGGCCGTCGAGGAACTGCTCACCGTGGCCCGCGGCGAGGACGCGCTGCTGCGCGGCCTGGCCTTCGAAGCCCTGCGGGCGGTCGGCGCCCCGGCCGAGGCCGCCGTACGGGCCGCGGCCGACGAGCCGGCCTTGCGGCCGTACGCCCTGTTGTGGCTGGTCGAGCACGAGGGCGGCGACCCGGAGAACGCGCCCGACGTGCTCACCCGCGAGGAGTCGACCTGGCTCTGGGTGGACACCGCGGCGGCCGTCGCCGACCACGGCGAGACCCAACTGCTGGTGCGCCACCTCGACTCCGCGGTCCAGGGCTCGGTCCCACGCCTCCTGGAGGAGGTCCGCGCCGTCGGCCACCCCCGCACGGTCCAGGTACTGGTGGCACTGGCCGCCGCCCACCCGGACCCCGCCCTCGCGAAGGCGGTACGGCGCGCGGCGTTCCAAGTCCACACGGGTGGCATCTGACTTCCCGCGTTTTTGGCTTTCCCGCCGTGGGTGTTGCTCGTCGTTCGTCGCCCGCTTCGCGGTGCGCTCTCCGCTGCGCTTTGCCTCGGCCCACGTTGTCGGCTGTCCCGCCGTGGTGGTTCGTCGCCGTCGCCTGCGGCGGGCGGGGTCCGCTGCGCGGGGCTGTGGGGTGCGGTGACGGGCCTCCGGGGCAGGGGTGTGGGACTGCTTCGCTTTACGTCCCACACCCCTGCCCCTCCGGCCCGTCCCCTCCCGTTG